>JAJEIJ010000022.1:0-148331 GCA_022827725.1 Acidimicrobiia bacterium | reverse complement strand
CATGGCTGATGACATGGGCGACGACATGGCTGATGACATGGGCGACGACATGGCTGATGACATGGGCGACGACATGGCTGATGACATGGGCGACGACATGGCTGATGACATGGGCGACGACATGGGCGACGACATGGCTGATGACATGGGCGACGACATGATGCCCGCCACCGGCTCGAACACGCCGCTGCTAGCCATTATCGCGGTGGCCGTGGTACTCGCCGGTGCGATGGTGCTCGGCCTTAGCCGCCGGCTACGCACCCAGTAACACCGCCAACTGATCAATACACTCGGCGCCCCGGGCCTTCGGGTCCGGGGCGCCGGTCGTTATAGGGTCAGGTCATGTCCTACGAGCTGATCCTGATCGATGATCCTGCGCCGCATGTCCGGCGCATCACGCTGAACCGGCCGGAGAAGCGAAACGCCATAAGTACCCCCATGCGGAAAGAGCTGTTGGCTGCACTGCAAGACGCCGATGTCGACGACAGCGTGCGGGTGTCGATAATCCGGGGAGCAGGTCCGTGTTTCTCGTCGGGTTACGACCTGTCCGACTCGCTCATGGATGATCCGCCCCACTACACGGCGGGCGGCGATGGGCAGTGGTCTCGCCATGTAACCGACAGCTGGCTGGCCATCTGGGAGTTGGCCAAGCCGGTCATCGCCCAAATCCATGGCTACGCCTTGGCCGGAGCATCGGAGCTGGCCGCGGCCTGCGACTTGGTCTATGTGGCCGACAACGCCGACATCGGCCACCCGGTAGTGCGGGTGCTGAGCCCGCCCGATTTCAACTACCACCCCTGGCTGGTGGGATTCCGCAACGCCATGGAGATGATGCTCACCGGCGACTCCTACTCCGGTACCGAGGCGGCGGCCATGGGATTCGCCAACCGGGCCTATCCCGAGGCCGAACTGGAAGAGCAGGTGCTGGAGATGGCCCAGCGGGTGGCCCGGGTCCCGTCCGATCTTCAACAGATCAACAAGCGCAGTGTGCATCGAGGCATGGAGGCGATGGGCACTCGCAACGCCATCCGCACCATGTCGGAGTACCAGGCCCTGGCTGGCAATGTGCCGTCGGTGCAAGATTTCAAACAGCGGGCCTTGGAGAGCATCAAGTCGGTGGTGGACCGCCCCGCCGCGGCCGGTTCAAGTCCCGACACCAAGGGAAGCTGATGCGGATTTGGCGACAACATGAGCTGGGCGACCCAGTCGAGTTGCTCCAGTTAGAGCAAGTCAACCCCCCGGAGGCAGCCTCCGGCCAAGTCGTGGTGGATGTCGAAGCCATCGGGCTGACGTTTGTGGACTGTCTCATGGCTAGGGGTCTCTACCAAATGGAGACCAAGCTGCCTTGGTCGCCGTGTACCGAGGTGGTGGGCCGGGTACGGGAACTCGGCGACGGGGTTGACCACTTGGCCGTCGGCGACCGAGTGGTGGGAATCGGCGGCGGATCGCTGGCCGAGCAGACTGCGCTGCGGGCCGGCGGAGTTCACAAGCTGGCCGAAGGAGTATCGGCCGGAGCGGCCGCTGCGGCGCTGGTGAACTATGGCACCTCGTGGTTCGCCCTCCACGATCGAGGACAACTGGCCGGAGGCGAGACGCTGTTGGTTCATGCCGGAATGGGTGGCGTGGGCTCGGCCGCCGTGCAGCTCGGCCAGATTGCGGGAGCCAGGGTCATCGCCACCGCTGGCGGGTCCGAGAAAACCGCCCTGCTCAAGGAAATGGGAGTGGAACTGGCCATCGACTACCGGGAGACCCCCGACTTTGTCGACCTGGTGCGGGCCCACACCGACGGCCGAGGAGTGGACGTGTGCTTCGACCCGGTGGGGGGCGACGTGTTCGACCGGTCCCGCCGTTGCATGGCCTGGGACGGCCGGCTGCTGGTGATTGGCTTCACCAGCGGGCGAATCGCCGATGCCCCCACCAACCACATCTTGTTGAAGAACTACTCCGTGGTCGGCGTCCACTGGGGCGCCTCTGTGGGTCGCAATCCCGAACCGTCAGAGCGAGCCCGACAGGAGATATTCGCCCTCCTCGAAGAAGGCACCCTCGATCCCCCAGTATTTCCCCCCTACGCCTTCGAAGATGTTCCCGCCGCCCTCGACGCCATCTACCAGCGCCGCACCTGGGGCAAGGCCATCGTGGAGCTGTAGAAAGACGCTCCGAAGTAGGGACCGGAAGGGCTAACCTAAAATGTGGCTACACTGATAGCCACTATTGCAAGGAGATCGGTTATGCGTTCGGTTGGAGTCAGGGAATTCAGGGACCAAGCCACCACGCTGATGAAGCTGGGGGAGACGATCCGCATTGAGCGCCATGGCAAGCCGGTCGGCTTCTTCGTGCCGGTCCCAACACCAAAGCACGACCGCCGAGAAATCGATGAGTCGCTTGATCGAGTAGGAGAAGTAGTCGAGCGAGTACTAGCCCAGACGGGTCTTGACGAAGAAGACCTTGTCCGTGCCCTTGTGCCCGAAGACCAACAGGGCTGATGCTGCTGGTGGTCGACACCAGCGTGTTGGTGGGCGACCTGCTGAGACTCAAGGGACGGAAACGCCTGAGCGACCCACGGCTAGATCTCTATCTGCCAGAGCAAATGCTCGCAGAGGCCCATGTGGAGTTGCCTCGCCGAATAAGAGCCTTCTCCGACTCTGCCGGACTCAACCCCAATGAACGAGATGCCCTGCTCATGATCTCTCTTCAAGCCATCGACAACAACCTGGCTGTGGTTGGGTCGGAGATCTACATGCCGTTCAGAGACGAGGCTCAAGCGCGCTCACAACGCGATCCCACCGACTGGCCTGTGGTTGCCTGCGCCCTGGCCCTAAGCGCGGCCGTGTGGACCAACGATAACGACTTCCTAGGCACCGGCGTGCCGACCTGGACAACCCAAAGCCTCCAGACCTGGCTGGATCGCCGCAACTGAAGACCTCGCCACCACAACCAGCTCAGCTGAACCGTTGAACTCCTTAGGAACGCCTGGTCTCGCATGCTCTGTTAAA
This sequence comes from Acidimicrobiia bacterium, assembly GCA_022827725.1. Taxonomy (GTDB): domain Bacteria; phylum Actinomycetota; class Acidimicrobiia; order Acidimicrobiales; family Bin134; genus Poriferisocius. The sequence goes on along the minus strand of JAJEIJ010000022.1, from coordinate 145,338 downwards.
GTCATCCCATGACCGGATGCACCTGGTCGGGGGTGAGAGCTGATGCAAAAGTGGGTTTGGGAAGAGTTTGACCCCAGCCGAACAAGCACCTCGGGTGACATCTCCAAGCTGTTCCGCAACGAGCCGGTCAAAGAACCTGGCGTGTTCGTCCTCAACGCTCCACCGTCAAACGCGACTGTGATGGCTCGCGAGGTCATCCAAAACTCATGGGACGCGGCTCTTGAGGCTCAGGCACACAGCAATGATCCCCCTCTTGATTTTGAGCTGCTATTCCGACTTCAAGACCGCCTCTGGCTTGGATAAGGCCAATTTGATCACCTCTCTCGCCCTGAACCAACTCGCTCAACGAGTCCACGACTATGAGATACAAGCTGATGAGTACCGCAGGCGGGACCTCGGCTTGGCCGACCATCTTTGCCTGGATGAGTTGGATTCCCCTTCGCGCGCTCTTCCGCATCTGGTGATCAGCGAGACCGGCACCACCGGCATGTACGGGAGTTGGGAGAGCGGTGAATCGCGAATGTACCTGGCTCTAGCCACTCTTGGGTGGACACCGAAGAGAGAAGGGGGAGGGTCCTATGGCTATGGCAAGGCCGGATTAATACGAGGATCAGCCACCCGCACTGTCATTGCCTACACATGCTTTCCTGAACGGTCTGAGGAACCTGGGGTAACCAGGCGTCTATTCGGAATGACCTACTGGGGTGACCACAAGTTGGAAGAGGGCAGGTTTACGGGATTCGCCCGTTTCGGTGAAGGGACTGACGCTGGCAACATCGTCCCCTATCTGAACGAGAAAGCCGATGAAGTTGCTGCTTCCCTAGGTCTTTCACATCGCAGCCCCGAGCGCAGGGATAGCACGGGCCCAGGCACCACGTTCCTTGTAATCGAACCGCTTGTAGAGGCTGAGGACCTTCAGCGGGCGGTTGAACGCTACTGGTGGCCTGCACTGGAGGATCCATCCATCGAGTTTTCTGTGGCGATCAGCCAGCCTAACGGACAGATACTCCATCCAAGACCCCGGCGAGACCCGGTGCTCCGTTCGTTCATCGAGGCTTATGAAACGGCCACCGTGTCCCAGGACAACACCCACCCTTTCAAGCGTGTTCACAGGCTGCAATCAATCGGCGACTTCTCCTCACCCGGGATGCTCGGGCTAGTTGTGAACCCGGACGACTGGTCTTATCCCCACCAAACTCAGACCGAAGCCCCCAACCTCACCGACCACCGCAGCCTGGTCGCGTTGATGCGAAAGCCCCGTATGGTGGTGGAGTACTGGAACGCGGGCAGAACAATGCCTTTCGTTCGAGGAGCGTTCATCGCAGACAACTCCATCGACGACGCTCTACGCGACACCGAGCCCAAGAGTCATGATGCCTGGCAGACCAAGTCCGATGACGACTCCGACACCAGTACTACCGCGGCCAACTATGAAGCGGCCCGCATATTGCTCGATCGGATAAGGAGGCATGTCAACAAATTCAGAGATGAGCTCAAACCACCGCCTCGGCCACAAGAACAAGTGCGCCTTCCCGAATTTGACCGCATCATGGCCAAGATCATGAGAGGTGCGGGCCCGGGCAAGCAGGGACCTGCCCCTGAGCCCCGACCGGTGACCATCCACTTGACCCCGATGGCTGAACCGGTGGACAGCAAACAGGTGCGAGTCACTGGTCAAGCTGAGTTTGCCTTGAGCGACAACTACGACGGCGACCACTCAACAGCTCTCATCCGTCTTCGCTATCTCTTCGACGAGGATGGCCGTTCCGGTGATCGGGCCGAACTGGGGATCAAGGCTCCTGTGGGATTCGACGCCACCGAAGACCCGGGCACCTTCATCGGGATGCTCCACCGAGACAGTCCAGCCACCTTTGAGTTCGCCAGCAATCCGCACCTCGCACTATGGGCGGGCACGGTCTTCGCAGAGGCTGACCTGCTACCCAGCGACTCCGTCGCGAGCAAATAGCAGATGTACAAGGAGACCCGCCCTGTCCGGCCATTCTCAGTTCCCGTTGAGTTCCATCGGGCACTGGAGGGCGTGCGATTCCACATGGGCGACCAAATCTGCGAGCCTGACCAAAAGATCGTGGTGGGCCCGCATGAGGAATGGCTGCGAACTAAACCCGAACTGGCCTGGGCGACCGGCGAATCCGAGTTCACCGACTTCAAGAAAGCGCTGGCCTCTGGCGTGGAAGAAACAGGATGCGAACCCGCCTCCCTGGGCCTTGTTGTCACCGCCTACACCAAATACCTGAGGATTACCGACATCCTGCTGTGCCATAGCTTGGACGATCTCGACACGCTCCCCCGCACACGCGAATTCGCCGGCGTTCACCGTACCGCTGCACTGCAAGCCAGTACCCACGGCACGGTCATCGTTGCATATGTGGCGCTGTTGGCCGACCAGACACCGGTCCCGCTCAAGCCTTGGCGCAAAGGAACATGGCTGGCCAGAGTCGGCTTCCGACTCGAAACCGAGATCGCCAAGGAGATGTTCCGGCCCACGCCGCTTGACGATGATGCCCGACAGCGGCTCAACCTCCCCAAGGGCACAGTCCGCTACTTCAGTATCGGCGAGCACAATCCGCTTGCACCCTACGACGAGAGCGAACAGCCCGAGTTTTATGTGGACACGGACCTGTTGACTCAGATCGATCACGCAGCCAGTTCCCCTGTCGGCAGGGCTCTCCAAACTCAGCTGGCTTGCGACTTCATATCCGGCGTAGTACTGGCCTGCACAGACCGGGCCGATGAGCTTGAGTGCGCCACCTGGGAGACCCTCCAAGACTCCCTTCTGGGCCGGATCATCGGGCTCATCGCCGGGTCTGGGTCTGATGCCGCGCGCCGCAGTCAGCTCATCACCGACGCGCGCTCCAATCCGGCCCGCCTCATCGCCCTCGCCGAAGATGCCCTGCGAGTGCGAAACACCCTGCTCGACTCATTCTCGGAGGACTCGTGAGGTATCCAACGCTGACATTGAGCGCTTGTCGAGAACTTGCCGAAGAGCGGTTGAACTCACCAGATCATCAACCCAACATTGAGGCTCAGTGGATAGGGGAGGGCGATGACCTCAGCCTCGGCCACCTCAAAGAGGCGTCGAATAGTTGCTCGAAGCTAATTGACGAAAACCACTCGGTGAGCGACAAGGACCCGATCGAGGGGGAGGCAGCAAAGCACCTCTACAACGCGCTCCGGCCCGCACACGAAATCGATATGACCGTTCCTGTCCCGGTACTAGACGACCCCGGCTTCTGGCGTTACCTGAGCATTGACTATTTCTGGGACTTCATCGCTTGGAGAGAGAAGAAGCCGTTTGAGAACGGCAACCATATGAAGTACATCGACGGAAGAAACCAAGCGGAGTGTGTCCTACTCCGGATGTTCTTGAGAGTCGCGGCTTTGGGAGGTGCTGAACATGCTGATCTCGCCTACCACCTCCCCCGTGCCATCGACTTCTGGCGCAGCCATGTGATACGGGTCCGTACCTCCACCGCACCCACACTGACTAGGGCAATGGTCAAGCAACAAGCCGTCGACCGCCTCATGACTAATGATCTAAGGGAGTTCGCCAAACGGGTCAATCGGACGTGGTCCAATATGCTCTTGAACCTCCACAGCCAACCTGAGGCCGAAGACCTCTTAAGGGAATTACGGACCGGGTTGGGTAATCACGACGAGGAGCAGCCTTGACCGTCTCCAGCCCACTTCAGACACTGGACAACCAGCATCTTGGTGATCTGCAAGCTGATCAAGGCTTCTACCTTGATGACGACCGGCTGGTCCGCCGACTCAGGCTGGGGTCACAGGTTGTCGAGTCATCTGTGATGATGCATCCAGGCGATGAGAGAACCGCACAACTAGATCCGTTGGGAATGTGGTGGACCGCCTATTTGGAAGGGCGGCTTCCTTCGTCAGCCCAAGTCACCGACCGGCTAGGTGTCGCCGACCTGTTCTGCGGATCGGGAGGGTTGGCGCTGGGCACCCGGCTGCTGGCCGCGGAAATGGGTCTCAGCCTGGTGAACGAGGTGATTGTGGACTCCGATGCCGACGCCACCGCGACCCTGGCCGCAAACCACGATGTGCGGGTTCGCCGCACCGAATCAGTTACCTCAATGGTTGACTTTCGGGTGCGGGGAAGCGGCCATAACGCAGAGTTCACTTATCGCCCTGAGTTGCTTGACGACCAAGTGGCAACCGCCGCTCAACGGGCTGACATGCTCACCGCTGGTCCACCGTGCCAAGGCCATTCCAACCTAAACAACCGCTCTCGGCGCTCGGACATGCGTAACCACCTTATGCTCACCGTACCCGCATTCGCGGTAGCCGCCGGGATTGAACGCATTGTGATCGAGAACGTTCCTGCTGTGGTTCACGACGACGCCAGCGTGATCGCCACCACCAAGGCGCTCTTGGCATCGGCGGGCTATCGAGTGACCGACGGCGTACTGGCTTCAGACAAGTTGGGCTGGCCTCAAACCCGGAGACGGTACTTCATGGTGGCATGCCTCAACGCCGAGCCGACCCCGCTGGACGCAGTGGCAAGCTGCTTGGCAGACGAGAAGCCCCGCACCCTTGAGTGGGCGCTCAGCCACCTTGACAACTGGCCCATTGACGACACCGATCCGATGGATCAGCCGACGGAGCATAATCAGGAGAACCAGAGGCGGATTGATTGGCTGTTCGACAATGACGAGTACGACTTGGCACTGTCGGAGCGACCCGAATGCCACAAGGACGGCACCAGCTACACATCGGTGTACGGAAGGATGAGGCCCGATGAGCCTGCTCCTACCATCACGACAGGCTTCACAACGCCGGGGCGAGGTCGCTTTGTCCACCCCACAAATCGCCGTACCCTGACCCCTCGAGAAGCGGCGCTGATCCAAGGGTTCCCCCTTGACTACCGATTCATCACCGAGTCTGGAGCATCACCATCTCGGACCCAACTTGCCAAATGGATTGGCGACGCAGTGCCGATGCCTCTGGGTTATGCGGCCGCGCTGAGTGCATTAACAGCGACACCAATTTGAATCTCCCGCCAATAGATATTACGTCGGCAGGTCGGGGCGGACGATCACCACGGGGCAGCTGCCGTGCTGGGCGATCTGCTGGCTGACCGAACCCAGCAGCAGGCCCCGGAAACCACCCCGGCCCCGTGAGCCCACAACGAGCATGGCCGCATTGACCGATTCAGCGATCAGCGTGTCGGCCGCCCGACCCCGAAGCATGCGGCGCCTGATCTCCACCCCTTGGGCGTCCACCTCTGCCAATACCTCGTCGATGATGCTGTCCTGCATCCGCTTGACCTCAACCTCCAAGTCGATGGGGTCCAGCGGTACGTAGTTGAAGTCGGGCGAAGCAGGCACGTAGGTAGTGGAATAGGCCGTCACCACATCAACGAAGGCGTCGCGATATCGAGCCTCCTTGATGGCCCAACGGAGGGCGGCCCGGGCCCCGCCCGAACCCTCCACTCCGACAACGATCCGATTCTCGGGCTCGCTCACGTCATCCGCCATAGACACAGTGTATCTATCCCGTATCTACATGGGGTCGTAAGGGAAGTCGGCATCTACGCCCCCGTCGACCACCAAGGTGCGACCGGAAATGAATCCCGAGATGGGCGCCGAGAGGAAGAGCACTGCCCCCGCGATGTCCGACGGCACTCCCATGTGCCCCATCGGCACTGCGGCGTTATTGATCGCCTTTCGCTCCTCGTCGAATAACGCCTCCATGCGGGGGGTCAGGATCGTTCCGGGGGCCACGCAGTTGGCCCGGATCCCATGGGGGGCCAACTCGATGGCCACCGACTGCATCCACGCCATCAGCCCGGCCTTGGCCGCCCCGTAGTGGGCATGGTTGGGGGCCGCAGTCAGCCCGCTCACCGAGGCAATGAACACCATCGTGCCACCGCCGGTCTCCTTCATGGCCCGACCGGCGATCTGCGAGATGAGATAGGCGTGGCGCAGCACCATGTCGAATTGCCAGTCCCACTCGGCATCATCGATATCCAGCACCCCGGACCATCCGGAAACCCCCACGATGTCCACGATTCCGTCAATCGATCCCATGGCCTGACCGGCTTCGTCCACCAAGCCCTGTACGTCGTCGCGCTTGGTGATGTCGGCCACCCTGGCGATGCCGTTCACCTCGTTGGCCACTTGGTCAGCCCGATCCTGCTCAAGGTCTACGCAGAACACCTTGGCCCCCATCTGGGCCAGCGCATGGGATGACTGTCGACCCATGCCCTGCCCGGCGCCGAGCACGATGAAGCCTTTGCCGTCGAGCCGCATGAGCTGGGCGTAATCGGGGACGGATGAGGTATCGGACATTGTCAAGCCTCCAGTTCAGACTGCTGTTCGGACTGCGACTCCGCCACTTTACGGAGGTGTCGCACCACATCGGCAAAATCGGAATAGCCCCATTGCTCGGTGATCTTGCCATCGGCCAGGCGCACCATTTCGATCATTCCCCACTGGACTGCTTCACCAGTGGGTTCGATTCCCAACAGGGGACCGTTGTGAGTGCCTTGGGCTGTGATCTTGAGCACCACCAAGTCGCCTTCGGCCACAATCTCGTCGATGTGGTCTTGCCAATCGGGGAATGCCGTGCGCCATGTAGCAATCAGACGGCGCATGCCATCTGGACCAGCCGGCCCCGGTCCCACTCCGTGGGCTACGAAGTCAGCGGCCAGCACTTCGTCGAGCAGGTCCACTTGCCCGCCGTTCACGATGTCGCGCACCAACCGCTCCACCACGGCTTTATTGGCCGCCGGATTATCGGCGGCCCCAGCGTCATCAGCTCTTGTCGTTGTGGTTGAGATTTCGGTCATGCCCATCGGGCCACGATGTCGTCCACGGTGACCATGGTGGTGAGAAAGGCCATGGTGTTGTCCATCACCGCGTCGCCGTAGTCGGCGGGGATGCCGGCTACCGCATCGCCGGCCAGCACCACCTGATAGCCAAGGTCAACGGCGTTGATCACCAGGCCCATCACCCCCACGTTGAGTGACACCCCGGCGGCCACCACCGTGGTAACCCCGAGATTGCGCAGGGTTTGGTCGAGCGAGGTCCCCATGAACGGCGACATCCCGTGCCAGCGGGCGATCTCGATGTCGGATGTTTGCGGGTCGAACTCCTGGATGACTTGGGCCGACTCCGACCCGATCAAAAGTCCGCCGGTCTGCTCGCTCATCTTGGCCGAAGCGGCCAGCATCCGGCAGTTGGCCACGCTCCCCGCTCGATCTTCCCGGAAATGGGCCAGGCAGTGCACCACCGGCACCTCGGCGGCTCGGGCACCGGCGCACAATCGGGCCCCGGCGTCGATGGCGCCCCGGTCGAGCATCACATCCCGCAAGCCCCCCATGGAGGCCATATCGCCGATCACTCCCCGCTGGCATTCCATAGTGACCACTGCGGTGTGCATTGGTGACAGAAGCTCGTCCAAGTCCACAGGCATCGAATGAGACTAGCCCCTGGGGTCGTCCCTAGAGAGTCCGACAGGGCGGGGTCGGGAGCGGCTCTCGGTTGAACTCAGCAAGAACCTTGGCGATCTCAACCACATCGAGCCCCTGCCACGGGAACAGGCTCGGCATATTCTCGTTCTCGGCAAGGAACTCGGCGATCTCAACCACATCGAGGGCATAGCCCTGGTCGCGCTCTCCCCGGGCGACGGCGAACACCATTCCCCACACCTGGCCGTCCACGTTCACCAGCGCGGCCCCCGAATCTCCCGCGGCCAACAGAGAGCGAACTTCGAGTACTCGGCGGTTCTCTGCTTCTTGCCCGTAGAAATCGCGTCCCTTGGCCCAGATCCTGCGTTTTACCGTGAAGGGAACGAACTCCAAGCCATCGTCGCGATCAACGGTGGCGGCATCACCCACGTCGGCCTCAGCGGCAACCATCGGCGCCAGCACAATCGGTGAGACATCCAGACCCGACACGGAGATCGCGGCAATGTCCCGGCCAGCGTCGAATCCCACTAGCTCTCCGACTACTGCCTCGCCCTCAGGCCCGGTCACGGTGATCTCCTCAACCCCGGCAACCACATGGGCGTTGGTGAGCACCAAGCCGGTTTCGGTGACAAACCCGCTTCCTTCACTGAACTGGCCGCAGGCCGTGCCTTTGATGTGAACCGCGGCGGATCGGATCTGCTCGCGCTCAGCCAGCACCGGCCGCTGCGGTGCATCCAGCGCCCATGTGAGACTCCAACCCAGCAGCAGCCCGAGCGCAGCCAGCCACAGCAGCCACCGCCGCCATTTCTTCAACTGGTCAAACAGCACGCAGATCGTCGAGCGAGTAGTACGCCCGCAGCGAGGTCAGCAGGCCATCGTCGTTGAACACGGCCACATCCACCACATCGAGTTCGTAGTCCACCCCGTCGAAGCAGACCTGGGCCACCATCGGTACCGCTGCCTCATTGCCCGCCACCCGAACCGGCCCGGTCAACACCAGGGTCTCGGCCAGCTCGTTGCCCTCATAGAAGGCCCGTACGGCGTCGATGCCCTGGTGTACCGGCCCGCCCACCGGCACCTGGCACGAGCCGTCGGGGGCATAGAACGACACAATGGCCTCCTTGTCACCGGCGCTCACCGCGGCGGCGTACCGCTCCATCACTTGGCGCATGTGTTGGGCTTCAACCATCGGGCACTCTCACTTATTTGCTGGCATTCATTTGCTGGCATTCAGCTAACGGCTTTCAGTTGCGGGGGATCTCGCTCCACGGAGTGTTCTTGTCCACTCCGGGTTCCTTGGGCAAGCCCAGCACCCGCTCGCCCAGGATGTTGCGCATCACCTCCGACGTGCCGCCCTCGATGGTGTTGGCCCGTGATCGCAGGAAGCCCTTGACTGGCGATGGATCGCGATAGGAAGCGCTACCTGACTGATCGGGTCTTGACATCGGATAGCCCTGCGGGAACAGCATGGCTTCCGACCCCATCACGTCGATCAGGCATTCATAGATCCGCTGATTCAACTCGGCCGACACTGCCTTGCCCACCGATCCCTCGGGACCGGGCGTGCCCGCCGACGACAGGGTGCGAGCCCGCCAGTTGGTCAACCGCAAGACCTCGGCCTCGGTCCACAATCGCACCACTCGATCCCGCAGCACCTGGCGACTGGCAGGATCCCGGCCATCGGCTTCGTCCCTCAGGCGCTCCCAAGCCGACACCAAGATGCCGATGAGCCCGCTGCCCCGCTCGGGAACCCCGCCGCCAAGCGCCACTCTCTCGTTCATGAGGGTGGTAATAGCCACATTCCACCCCTGGCCCCGCTCTCCCAGCCGCATGGAATCGGGAATGCGAACCTCGTTCAGGAAAATCTCGTTGAATTCGGCCTCGCCGGTGATCTGGTAAAGAGGACGAACCTCCACTCCCGGTAGCGTCATGTCGAGCACGAAATAAGTGAGACCCCGGTGTTTGGGAGCGTCGGGGTCGGTGCGAGCCACCAGCATCCCCCATCGGGAACGATGGGCCAGCGAGGTCCAGACCTTTTGGCCATTCACCACCCATTCATCTCCGTCGAGCTCGGCCCGTGAGGCCAAACCAGCCACATCGGAGCCCGCGCCAGGCTCGCTGAACATCTGGCACCAGATCTCCTCACCGGTGTAGAGCGGACGCAGCAGGCGGTGGTGCATCTCCTCGGTGCCGTGGGCCAACACGGTGGGAGCGCCCATGCCAATGCCGATGGGGTTGACGTTCAGATCGTGCCAATACCGGCTGCCCTTGCGCAGCTCCTCGTCCACCACGGTCTGGGCCTTGGGCGACAGGCCGAGCCCGCCTTTGCCTTCAGGAAAGTCAACCCGGGAGAGGCCCCGGTCGAATTGAGCACCCCGAAACTCGTATTGCGTGGCCGCCGCGGGGTCGACGTCGGCTAGGAGATCCCGCACCCTTTGACGCAGCTGATCCTCAGATATCTCGGCCACCGCTTGTCCTCTCAGGAATACCGATCGCGCAACTGGCGGGCGATCACCATCTTTTGGATTTCGCTGGTTCCCTCTCCGATGATCATGAGGGGCGTGTCGCGGAAGTAGCGCTCCACGGGATACTCCTCGGTGTAGCCGTTTCCCCCGTGGATGCGCAGCGCGTCGGAGGCGATCTCAAAAGCAGCCTCAGAAGCGAACAGCTTGGCCATTCCCGCTTCCAAGTCGATGCGCTCTCCAGAGTCATAGCGGCGGGCGGCGTCGTAGGTCATGAGTCGGGCCGCGTGGAGCTTGGTGGCCATCTCGGCCAACTTGAATCCGATGGCCTGGTGGTCGTAGATGGGCCGGCCAAACGTCTCCCGCTCCTGGGCGTACTTCATGGCCGCTTCCAGGGCGGCTTGCGCCACCCCAACTGCTCGGGCAGCAATATTGATCCGTCCCAGCTCCAAGGCCGACAAGGCATAGCCCAGCCCGTGGCCCACGCCGTCGGGGCCGCCGAGTACGTTGGCGTCGGGAACCCGGAAGTCGGAGTAGGCCATCTCCACGGTCTCTACACCCTTGTATCCCAGCTTGGGGATGGTGCGCGACACGGTGAGGCCGTCGGCACTCGGTCCCGGCTCTTTCTCCACGATGAAGCAGGTGATGCGCTCGTCGGGGGTTCGGGCCAAAAGCATCACCATCTGGGCTCGCATGCCGTTGGTCACCCACATCTTGGTGCCGTTGATGATCCACTCTTCGCCGTCAGGCACCGCCCGGCAGCGGATGTTGCGGGTGTCGCTGCCCGCGTCGGGCTCCGACAGCGAGAATGCCGATCGCACCGATCCATCGCACATGCGGGGCAAGAAGCGATCCCGCTGCTCGTCGGTTCCGTATCGCCCGATCATGGTGGCGGCGATCTTGTGGGTGTTGAGGATGCCGGCCAGCGACATCCATCCCCGGGAGAGCTCCTCGATGATCCGGGCATAGGTGGTGGCGTCCAGTCCCAAGCCGCCGTAGGACTCGTCGATGGTGGCCCCGAACAGGCCGAATTCGCACATCTGGGCGAACATCGCCTCGGGAAACTCGTCGGCATGCTCGAGATCAGAAGCGTTGGGGATGACCTCCCGATCCACCCAGGTTCGGATCGCGCCGACCAGCTCGTCGGCCAAGCCGGGGTCGGTGGGCATCAGAGCCTTTCGATGAGAGTTCCGGTGCCCAGGCCGCCTCCGCAGCACATGGTGATGAGCCCCCACTGGCCGTCGGTGCGCTCCAGCTCGTGCAGCGCCTTGGTTACCAGGATCGACCCGGTTCCTCCGAGCGGGTGGCCCAAAGCGATGGCCCCGCCGTTGGGGTTCACCCTCTCCATATCGGGCTCGTGCTCGGCAGCCCAGCACAGCACCACCGAGGCGAATGCCTCGTTGATCTCCACCACGTCGATGTCGTCCATGGCAAGCCCGCTTCGCTCCAGCAGCCGATGGGTGGCCGGGATCGGCCCTTCCAGCATCAACACCGGATCACACCCCACCAAGCAGGTCTCGGCCACCCGGGCCCTGGGGGTGAGCCCGAGCTGCCCGGCCCGATCCGCGGTCATCATGAGCACCGCACCAGCCCCGTCGGAAATCTGCGACGACGACCCCGCGGTGTGGACGCCCTCGGGTCGGGCCACTGGCTTGAGGCCGGCCAGACCTTCCAGGGTGGTCTCCCGCAGGCCCTCGTCCACGCTGATGGTGGCAGTCTCCTCGGTCTTCTTGCCGCCATCATCCAGCACCGGGGCCTCAATGGGCACGATCTGGGTTTCGAATCGGCCCTCGTCCCAAGCCCGGGCGGCCCGCTGCTGGGAGGACAGCCCGAAACGGTCGCAGTCTTCCCGAGTGACGCCCCACTTGTCGGCCATCCGCTCCGCACCCTCGAACTGGGAGGTGAACTCGTAGTGGGCGAAGTAGTCGCGGGTCACCGGTCGGCCCACCCCGTCGGCCGACGCGTTCGACCCGATGGGCACAATGCTCATGCTCTCCACACCGCAGGCCAGCACTGCGTCTTCCACGCCCGACTTCACCAGGCTGTAAGCCAAGTTCACCGCATGCTGCGAGGAGCCACATTGGGAGTCCACCGTGCTGCACGCCGTTTCCTCGGGCAACCCGGCGGTGAGCCACGCGGTGCGGGTCACATTCATGGCTTGGGCCCCGATCTGGTCCACGCAGCCACCCACCACCTGGCCAATGGCGGTGGGGTCTATGCCCGATCGCTCAACCGCGGCCGACTGCACCTGGCTGAGCAAAGAAGTGGGATGGACGGAAGACAAACCACCGTTTCGCTTGCCCACCGGGGAGCGAACGGCCTCAACAATCACGACTTCGGTCATGGACCCACGATAGAGCCTCAGGCCCTTATTCAACCCGTCGAAGTCGGTCGAACACCAGCAAGTGGTTAGGGTCTTGAGCCGTGGGTGTTCGAGACGACGTGATTCAAGAGCTGACTGGACCGGAGGGGTTGTTCGAGCTGACCACCGAGGAGGTCTTGGGGCAGCCGGCGGCGGTTTTTGCCAGCCGGATGCGCTCGCTGCGGGAAATGGTGGCCAACACCGCCAACTTCGGCGACCGGGAGTTCTTGGTTCTGGAGCATCAGCGCCACACCTTCAATGACTTCATCGCCCAGGTGGCGGCCGCGGCCACCGCCTTGCAGCAGCGTGGCATTGGCCACGGCGACCGGGTGGCCATCTTCGCGGCCAACTGCCCCGAGTGGGTGGTGTCGTTCTTCGCCGCCACAAGCATCGGCGCCATCGTGTCGGCCTACAACGGCTGGTGGACCGCCGACGAGGTGGACTACGCCACCTCGCTCAGCGATCCGGCCCTGGTGATCGCCGACCGCCCCCGCTTGGAGCGGTCGGGCAAGGGCGATACCGATGCACCGTGCCTCGTGATCGAGGACGACTGGGCCGACTTTCTTGCCACCGGCGCCAGCGCATCCCTGGAAGATATCGATGTGTCCTTGGCCGAGGACGACCCCGCGGTGATCCTGTTCACCAGTGGGACAACCGGGCGGCCCAAGGGGGCGGTGGCCTCGCATCGGGGACTGGTCGGCTTCGTGCAGTCCACCATGATGAACGGAGCAGTGCGGGTGTTCACCGAGCTGCGCACCAATCCCCCGGCCGACGACGGCGCGGCCCCCAGCCCCCCGGCCCAATCGGTGACCTTGGGCACGTCGCCGCTGTTCCACGTGTCAGGGCTGTACGGCACCACGCTGATCGGCATGGTCACCGGGGGCAAGATCGTGTACCGCCGGGGCCGCTTCGATCCCGAGGCGGTGCTCCAGCTCATCCAAGATGAGGGCGTCACCGCCTTCGCCGCTCTGGGCAGCATCGGCTCGCGGCTGGTGAACCATCCCCGCTTCGGAGAGTTCGACACCTCCAGCGTGGTCAACGTGGGCTTCGGCGGGGCGCCGGCCAGCCCGGCAGTGCAAGACCTGATGCGCCAGGCCTTTCCCAACGCCGCCCCCGCCGTGGGCATGGGCTACGGCTCGTCGGAGTCGGTGGCGGTCATCGCCGGCATCGGCGGTGCCGAGTACCGGGAGCGGCCCACCTCGTGCGGCCAGGTGGCCATCGGGTTCGAGGCCGAGATCCGCGGCCCCGACGGCCAGCCGCTGCCCACCGGGCAAGAGGGCGACATCTGGTGCCGCAGCGCCTACACCATGCTCGAGTACTGGAATAACCCCGAGGCCACCGCGGCGACCATCGATGAGGACCGGTGGCTGAACACGGGCGACATCGGCCGCTTCGACGAGGACGGCTACCTCTACATCAACTCCCGAGCCCGAGACATGATCCTGCGCAACGCCGAGAACATCTACCCCATCGAGATCGAATACCGCCTCGACGCCCACCCATCGGTCTCAGAGTCAGCGGTGTACGGCGTTGAGCATCCCGAGATGGGCCAAGAGGTGAAAGCCGTAGTGGTTCCCGCCCGCGGGGCTGCGGTGAACTCTGAAGACCTCGCCCATTGGTGCGAAGAAGTGCTCGCCCCCTACAAGATCCCCACCCTTTGGGAGATCCGTCCCGACCCACTCCCCCGGAACGCAGCCGGCAAGGTGGTCAAGCGGGAGTTGTACGCCTAGGCGCATCCCCTCCTACCAGATGGGGAACTTGGCCTTGTCGGGGAGGCCCGAGCGACCCACGACGGCTTCTCCGGCTTGCTGGCAGCGGCTGTAGAAGGATTCCTCGTCGATGGTGGTCATGCGGCCACCCTCCACCACTTTCTGCCCGTCCACGAACACGGTGTGAACGCCTCGGCCGTCGGCCGACCAGACCAGCTGGTTCATCACGTTCAACAGCGGTCGCCACTCGGGGCGGTCGGTGTCGTGAAGCACGACATCGGCCAGCTTTCCGAGCTCCAACGAACCGATCTCGTCTTGCATCAGCATGGTGCGGGCCCCGTCCAATGTCGCCATCTCGTAGGCCTTCTCGGCGGGGAACATCTGGGGGTCCATGCGGGCGTCCTTGAACAGCCCGGCCACCAGGTAAGTGGCCCGCATCAGGTCGGAGTAGTTGGAGGCGTTGTTGCCGTCGGTGCCCAGGCTCACGTTCGCCCCGGCGGTGACCATCTCGGGGATCTTGCCGATCTGGGTCACGCCGTAGCTCACCTTCAGCGCGGTGGTGGGACAGTGGACCACCGACGTTCCGGCCTCGGCCAGCAGCGCGATCTCCTGGTCGTCGACGTGGACACAGTGGGTGATGGCGGTGTCGTCGCCCAGCACGCCCAGTTCTCCCAGGTGCACCATCGGGCGCTGGCCAAACGCCGCAATGAAGGTGTCGGGATCCAACGTGGCCGGAGACATGTGGAAGCTGAGCCCCACCCCGTACTCGTCGGCAGTGGCCCGAGCGGCCTGCCACAAGGGGTCGGAACAGGTGGTGTGGCCCACCACCATCGACCACGCCCCCAGCCGCCCGCCGGCAGTGCCTTGGAATCGCTCGACGGTGTCGCGCAGGTTGGCGATGGCCTCATCGGTGTCTTGGCGGTACACGCTGGGCTCGGGGGGCAGATCCCATACCCATTTGCCGATCCGGCCCCGGATACCGGCTTCGTCCAGGCCGTCCATCACCTCGTCGACAAACCGGATGGTGCCTGCCTCTAAGAAGCAGGTGGTGCCCGACTTGAGCATCTCCACCGCGGCCAACTGCCCCGACAGGCGCTCCTCCTCGGCGGTGTATACCGAATAAAGCGGGCACAGCCACTGAAACACGTTCTCCTCAAACGGGGTGTCGTCGGGCACGTAGCCCCGGGTGAGGGGCTCGCCGGTGATGTGAATGTGGGTGTTTACCAGCCCTGGGGTAACTACGAAACGATCGCCGCCCACTGTTTCGACTGCCTGATAGCGGGCCTCAAGGTCCGATGCCTTGCCCACATCGATGATCTGGTTGCCTCTGATGGCTACTGCGCCTTGCCTGATGATGTCGCGGGTCGGGTTCATGGTGACCACGTACCAGCCCTTGATGAGGGTGTCGATGTGCTCAGTCATTGTGCTCCTTCGATAGATCTTGCGGGTCCGGGCGGCGGGGCTTTGTGGCGACATAGGCGTATTGGTGGCCGATGGGTTCTATTAGGCGAAGGTGCTCGAAGCCGGCTTCTTGGAGCCAATCGGCGGTTCGGGCGGCGGTGATTCCGAATCCGTTTGTGGTGCTGGCCATCATGGTCATACCCATCAGCGTGCTGTGGGGGCTCCATTGGGGTTCGGGGGCTACGAAGTAGTCGGCCAATAGGAGGCGGCCTTCGGGGCGCAGTGCCTCGTGCGCTCGGATGATGAGGCGTTGAGCGCCTTCGGGGCCCTCGGTACGACAAACGTGGCCCAGCACTGCGATGTCGTAGCTCTCGGGTTCGATGTCGATGGTGTGGAAGTCGCCGGGGCGGAATTCGCAGCGGTCGGCCACGCCGTGCTCGGCGGTGTGGCGCTGGGCCACGTCGATCACCCCATCGAGATCGTTGATCACCGCGGTGGCTTCGGGGCAGGCTTTGAGCATGGCGATGGCCCAGGGGGCTCCGCCCGCTCCTAGATCCAGCACACGGGGGGCGGTCATGGCACTGTAGCGAACAAGAAGATCGGCCCGAGTGGCAGTCCGGAGCATGGTGGTGAACGTGCCCTCCACCAGCGGCCGGTAGAAGTCGGCCGGGTCGTCGTCAATGGGCTCCGCAGGCCGCCCGGCCCGAATGGTGTCGGCCAGGCGCGACCAGTTGTCCAGCGGGCCGGGGGCCACGGGCACAAGCGAGGCCATCGACGCCGCTCCGTCGCTTGTCAGATAGCGGGCGGCGGTGTCGTTCAGTCCGTAGCGGCCACCCACTCGCTCTAGCAGCCCGAGCACCGCTAGGGAGTCGAGCAGCGCCTCCAGGTGAGGAGCCGACACACCGAGTCCGTCAGCTAAGTCTGCGGCGGTCACTTCTGGGGGGGTTCCAGGATTGGCGCCCCGGTCGGACAACTCATCGAATACCCCTAGCTCTAGGGCAGCAGCCAGCACATGGAACGAGCCGAAACCGCTGATCACCGCCCACACTGGGGATGACGGCGGGGGTTTGTGATCGGTCCACGGCCGCCCCACCCGCTCGGGGACGTGGGACTTCTTCAGCTCGGGAAACGGGGAATCAGCCATGTTGGCTCCGCACCGTGCTCCAATCAGGGCTTCAGCAGGATCTTGCCGAAGAAGTCGCTAGCCAGCATCTTGGCCTGGGCGTCGGCCGCGTCGGCCAGGTCGAATATCGAGTCAACCGCGGCAGTGAAGCCGTCGCCGCAGAAGGTGTACCACGCCGGGCCGAATTCCTCGGGGCGGTAGGGGTCGGAACCCAGGATCTTGATGCCGGAGTGGAACACGTAGCCCAGCGACGGGATGACTGCCTCGTCGCCGGAGGAGTTGCCGCAGTTCACTAGCCGCCCGCCGATGCCCAGAGCGAACAGCGACGAGCCAAAAAGGGCAGTACCTACATGGTCGAACACCATGTGGACCCCCGCTCCGTTGGTCAGCTCCCGGGCCCAGGCGGCCACGTCATCGGTTCGATTGTTGAGCACATGGGATGCTCCCAGCTCCAGTGCCCGCTGGCACTTCTCGTCGGTGCCCGCGGTGGCCAGCACAGTGGCCCCGGCGTTCACCGCAAACTGGATGGCGGCCACCGACACTCCTGATCCGGCGGCGTGGATCATCACCGTCTCACCCTCGGTGAGCCCGCCCACTTCGAACAGGGCATGGGCCGCGGTGAGGTAGCAGGTGGGGAAGGTGGCGGCAGTCTCCAGCGACATGGCGTGGGGCACCGCATAGACATGGGAGGCCGGCACCAAGCACCGCTCGGCGTACCCGCCGTCAACGGTGGCGCCAATGATGCCCAGCTCCCCGTAGAGATCACCCCGGCCCGCCAGCTTGGAACGGTCGTCCACCCCGGCCAGCGATGGGTCCACCACCACCCGGTCGCCCACTGCTATCCCGTCGACCTCGGCACCCACCTCCGACACCACCCCGGCCACGTCCATGCCCGCGATGTGGGGCAGGGTGAAACCGGGCATGGTGAACCAGCCATTGCGCTGCACCACGTCCAGCCGGTTGAGCGCGGTGGCCACCACGTCCACCACCACGTCCACCGGACCTGGCTCGGGATCGGGCACCTCTTCGTAGCGAAGCACGTCAGGGCCACCGGGCTCGTGGTATCGCATCGCCTTCATCGCCGCTCTCCTTCGTCTTGGCCCGACTATTTCAGACCGCGGATGAACGGTTGGGCCAAGGCGGCGGGCGAGCGAACCCGACGGGCAAAAATGGCCATAGTCCCGATGGTCACCAGATAGGGCAGGGCCTGCAATAACTCGGTGTTGAGCTCATAACCCAGCCCTTGCAGCGACAACTGGAACGACAAGGCCCCGGCGAAGAGGACGCAGCCCCCCATGGTGCCCCACAGCGTCCAGCCGCCAAAGATCACCGCGGCGATGGCAATAAAGCCCTGACCTCTGATTATGGAGTCATCAAAGGTGGCGATTTGAGCGAACAGGAAGTAGGCCCCGCCCAGGCCGGACGTCAACCCGGCGTAGTAGATGGACTGTCGGCGACGGAGGTTCACGTCGATGCCGCTCACATCGGCCGACTGAGGGTTCTCCCCCGCAGCCCGCAACTCCAGCCCCCACCGGGTTCTATACACCAACCACCACGACAACGGCACGAGTCCGTAGAGGAGATAGAACGGCCACGGCTCTCCGAACAGCGCCTGTCCGAAGAGGGGGATATCCGCCAAAATGGGGATCTCCACTGCTGAGGCCCGATCGGCCCGAGGATCGATCGCTGTGTCCAAGTACCCCGTGAGGCTGACAACCAATAGGTTGAGCGTGAGGCCGACGACAAACTGGTCAACGACGAGACGGTGGCTCATCTCAGCCTGAACTGAGGCAATGATCAGCCCCCCAATTGCGCCGAATATCAAGCCAACCGCCACCGAATCGGCCAGGTGATAGCCGAGGGCCCCGGCAAAGGCCCCACTCAGCAGCATCCCCTCCACTGAAATGTTCAATGTGCCGGCACGCTCTGCCACCCACTCACCAGTTGCCGCAAAGGCCAGTAGCGCCGCGAACACCGTGCCATTGATGTAGGTGGATTCGCTGGACAGCACATCTCCAACCGCGGAAAAGAAGTCGATCAGCACCGCATCACACCCTCTCCGTCGCCGCCGCCCGAGCCCGACGACGATCCCTGAGGAACATCACTCCGGGGGGCACCAAAACAGCCAGAACCAAGAACGCGGCAATCGAATCAGTTATCCGGCTCTCCACTCCGGTGCTGTTCACGAAACCCGCTCCAGTCCGCAGCATGGCGAACACGAACGCGGCCACCACTGCGGGCAGCGCCCGCTCTCGGGCCATCAAGGCCACCAAGAGCCCCGTCCAGCCGATGTTGTCGGAGAAGCCGGGCACAAGTCGATAGTTGCCAAACGAGAATCCGCCGCCAGCAAACATGGCTGCCCCCGCAAGACCGGCAAAGGCCCCCCCAATGGCCAGAGCGGTTGCTCCATAGACAGTGGATGAGACTCCCGCTCGCTGGGCGGCTCGGGGATTATGGCCCAGCATCCGCAGCCGGAACCCCCACACACTGCGCGCCAGCACATAGGCCACTGCCAACGTCAAAGCCAAGGCCACATAGACGGTGATGGGGAACTCGTTGCCAAATATGTCAGGACGAGGGATTCGGTTGTCTTTGGCCAACTGCTCGCTCACCAAGTTGCGGTTGCCCCGGCTGGCCTCGTCGGCCAGCAGCAGCCACTGCCACTTCAAGCCGTACCCCAAGGCCTGAGTGGCCACAAACACCAGCAGCAGAGTGCTCAGCACTTCTGGCACCCCCCGCCAATAGCGCAGCAATCCAGCCGCCGAGGCCCACACCGCCCCGCCCAATGCACCGAACAGCAGAAGCAGCACAACATTCAGCGGGCCGGGGCCGCCGATGCGGAAGCTGAAGTACACGGCAAATGCCGCTCCCATCAACAATTGGCCCTCTTGGCCGATGTTGATCAATCCTGCCTTGGCCGAAATCACTGTGCCCAAGGCCACTAGCAACAAGGGGGCGGCGACGCCAAGGGTCTCCCCCCAGCGCCCGGGCGCCCTGATGCTGCCGTCCACCAATGCCTCAAGCACCGGCCACCAGTCACCGCCGGTGGACTCAACAATCACGCTGGAAATGGCCAGGGCCACGGCGATGCTGGCGGCATACAACACCACCCACTCGGCTGCCCGGGCACCTCGAGTCATGCTTCGCTTCCGCCCATGAGCAATCCGAGGGTTTCGAGACTGGCGTCGGCATGGGACAGCTCGCCCACGATCCGGCCCCGGGACATCACCACGATGCGGTCGGACAGTTCCAGGATCTCCTCCAATTCGCTGGAGATCAGCAGCACAGCCACACCGTCGACCGCCGTCTGTCGCAGCCGGTCGGTCATGTACTCGATTGCCCCCACGTCCAATCCCCGGGTGGGCTGGGCGGCCACCAGCACATCGGGCTCGGCGGCCAGCTCGCGGGCCAACACCACCCGCTGCTGGTTGCCCCCCGACAGCGACCACAGCGGGGCGTCGGGTCCAGAGCAGCCGATGTCGAACTCCTCGATCATCCGCTGGGCCGTCTCGGTCACTTGCCCCTTATCCATGACCCCGTGGCGGGCCACTCGATGGGGGTCCACCATGAGCAGGTTCTCGGCCACCGTCATGTCCAGCACCACGCCGGAGTCGTGGCGGTCTTCGGGGATCACGCCAATACCGGCTTTGGCCATGGCTCCAGGAGCGCCGGTGCGCACTACCGAGTCGTTTACAACCACCAGCCCGGCATCCAGCGGAACCAAGCTGGAGAGCAGATCGCCCAGGGTCCGCTGGCCGTTTCCCTCCACGCCCGCCACGCCCACGATCTCGCCCGCCCGAAGATCCAGGCTGATGTCGTCCAGGAGCCGGGCCCCGCCCCGCCGCCCCCGCACCGTGACTCCTTCGATCCGCAGCACCGGCTCATCCGAGATCACCGTCTCCGCGGGCGGCCGGTCTTCGGGGTCGGCATCGACTGCCTCCTCGATATCGGCCAGGCCGAAGGCCGCCCGCTCCGAGCGCAGCGACACCTCCCGGCCCACCATGGCTCGAGCCAGGCTGCGAGCGTCAGCATCAGCGGTGGGCCTGCGATCCACCACCCGACCTTGGCGCATGATGGTGATCTCGTCGGTGGCGTGGAGCACCTCATCGAGCTTGTGGCTGACTAGCACCACCGCCCGGCCTTCGGCCGCGACAACCTCCCTCAGGGTGCTGAAAAGCTGTTCGGATTCCTCAGGGGTGAGCACCGAAGTGGGTTCGTCGAACACCAGGATGTGGGGATCGCGGCGCAGACACTTGATGATCTCCACCCGTTGGCGCAGCCCGGCGGTGAGAGTACCCACCCGAGCGTCGGGGTCAATGTCCAACCCGTACTGCTCGCTGATGGCCGCAACCCGACGGCGCACACCAGAAGAATCCAATTTACCGGCCTCGCCAAGGGCCACGTTCTCCCACACCGACAGCTGGTCCACCAGGCTGAAGTGCTGATGGACCATACCAATGCCCAGAGCGGCGGCGGCCAGCGGATCGTGAATGGTGCGGGGTTGACCGTCAATGAGGATCGAGCCTTCATCGGGCAGAACCAGCCCGATGAGCACCTTCATCAGCGTGGACTTCCCCGCCCCATTCTCACCCAAGATGCCGTGGACAAGACCCCGGTACAGGGTGAGGTCAACCTGGTCGCAAGCGACGATCCCCCCGAAGCGCTTGGTTATCCCCGTGAGTTGAACGGCAGGCGCCGAGGGGTTAGACCCCCCGGCGCCTGTCATTCCTGTCGTTGCGTCGGTCACCCGCCGCCGTAGGCGGCCCCGGAGATTCCGCCGAGCACGCCGAGCAGCTCACCATCCGTGTTAGCTGCTTGGAAGGCATCGGCCAGCAGCGCCTCCGATTCGGAAGATGCGTCGCACAGCTCGCCGCCATTGAGGCCCTGCTCGGTCGGGAACTGATAGGTACCCCCCTCAGCCAGCGTGCCGTCGAGAATCAGCGGCAGCACCAGCCGGGCGTAGCGACCGGCGTCGAACACAATCGTGCCTGTCCACTCAATTCCATCGTCGCGAGAACAGATGTCACCTGGACCGGCCGCGAACACCGCAATCCCCTCGTCGGTGGCGAGCTGACCCACCGGGTTCAGCGCCCCGCCCAGATACGCGTAAGCCAAGGTGGCCCCTTCGGCAATGGCGTTGGTTAGCGCCGCGGTGGCATTGGCCGAGTTGTCGAAGTCAAACGGGAAGGCGCCGGTGGCCACGTACTCCATGGTGAACGACGGGTCCACCGATTGGAGGCCGTGCACGGTGGCGTTATACGCCTCCTTCTCGAAGCCGAGGTCGCAGCAGCCCAAGAACACCGCGGTATCGCCGCCGTGCTCCTGCAACGCCGCACCCATGGCCACGCCGGCCGTGTAGTGGATGGGAGCACCCCAGTCGGTGGCCTGCGCCAGTCCGGGGGTCTCCGGGAATCCAGCCCCGCAGTTGCAGTACCAGAAGATGTCGGGATACTGCGCAGTGAGGTCGGCCAAGGGCTCGGCGATCTCGCTGGCCCCAACCAGGATTACGTCCACCCCTTGTTCGGCAAGGTCAGACATGGCCTGGGCGGCCTCAGCGGCGCCTATGTTGTCGCTCACGATGGGCGGGGCAAAGCCGTTCTCGGCAGAGAACTCCTCGGCGAAATCCACCAGAGCCTGGTAATAGCCTTGGTCGTCGCGGGGACCGGCAGCGGCCACGCCGATGGTGAGAGTACCATCACCATCCGCATCAAAAGTGTCGAGAAGCGCTGGATCAACTGAAGACCCACCGTCATCGTCGTCGTTTCCGCAGGCAGCTGCCACCAAGGACACCAATGACAGCAGCACCGCCATCAACCACAGTTTCCGCACCCATCGCCGTTTCATCGTTCCCCTCCTCAGGCTGACAATGCTGGGCCATTCGGCCCGGTCATCGCCCAGAAGCCTAACCGATCCGTTGTTGCCCGCACCTGCCTGCGTTACGCTTGGCTCAGCTTCCCCCAGCAATCCCGTCTGAAGAAGACAGGAGAACCTCATGGAACAAGTCATCATCGCCCTGCTGGGGGTCAGCATCACGTTGATCCTCTACCTCGATCGTTGTCGGCGGGCCGACATCGCCCAATTGCGTCAGGTGACGCACGATGGGTTCGCCCAGCTCACCAATGTCGTCATGGACCTGTGTGGCCGAGTGGGCCGTATCGAAGGTAGGACTGAAACCACGGAAGACTCATCGCCGTAGCGTCGAACTAATCGGTCGAGGCTAGCTAGCTGCTGGCAGGCCAGTGTTGGCGGTAGCGCTGCACGAGCCAGCGATTGAACTGCACGTGGGTTTCCTCTTGCCAGGAGTACCGTCCCCGCACGGCGAAGCGGGACCGCAGGCCTCGCTGAACCTTGGTGGTGGCGTCTTGGTCTTGGGCCACGAACACCTGCACGCCCTCGTCGCTGGCTTGGAAGAGGTGGTCGAACATGGGGTGCTCCAGCGCGCTGGGATGCAGCAGGTAGCCGATCTCCACGTCGATGGTCTCGGCCGATGTGGGTCGCACGATGAAGAAGAATGCCTGGTCAGGGGCGGTGCCGAAGCACAGGGAGGGCGGGATCAGGGCGAACGTCGACCGCCACCGCTCCTCCTCAGTTAGCTGGGGGAACACCGGCAGCAGGGCCTTGCGGGTGGCGTTGAACCCACCGTCGATGTGGGTGTAGCCGTTCTCCCTAAAAATCACGTTGGAGTCGTCCGACCACGGCACCGGGAACCGGGCCATCTCTGAGGGGCAGAAGTCTTGGATCACCTGGTGGAGGCGGTTGGCGTGGTATCCGTCGTTGAAGTTCTCGAACATGACCTTCCAGTTCCAGGGGAGGTCTTCGAGCGTGAAGGTGCCTGGGCACACACAGTTGTCGAGTTCATAGTTGGTGAGGTACGACTCGTACCGCTCCAGGGTGGGGGCCAGGGGCGGGGCGTGGGGATTGAAGTTGACGAAGATGAACCCGTGCCAGAGCTCCACCGCCAGATTGGGCAGGCCCCAGTCGTCATTGTCGAAGCCCTCAGTTTGCTCCATGGCCGGAGCGCCCATCAGTCGGCCGTCTAGCCGGTAGCTCCAGTGGTGGTAGGGACATCGGAAGGAGCGGCTGTTGCCCTCCCCCTCCACAACCTGCATGCCCCGGTGGCGGCAGATGGCTGAGAACGCCGCGATGCTGCCGTCTCGCTGGCGGGCCACGATGATGGGCTCGGTGCTCACCGTGGCGGTGAACCAGTCGCCCGTCTCCGGGATGCGGCTGGCCACCCCCACGCAGCACCACTCGCGCTCGAACAGCGCCTGGCGCTCGAAGGCCAGGAACTCCTCTGAGGTGTAGATCTCGGGAGGAAGGGTGACCGCAGTGGCGACATCGGTGATGGAATCGTCGAACGAGGCCAGCAAATCGCCGGTCAACATGGTCATGTGGTCACCCCCTTGTCGCCTCTGCCTCTTGTCGTAGCAGGAATTTGCGGATCTTGCCGACGCTGGTGCGTGGCAGCTCGCCCATCAGCGTAAACGACCGGGGCAACTTGGCCTTGGCCAGCCGATCCTGACACCACGAAGACAGCTCCTCATCGGCTGGAGGCGCAGCTGAGTCGGCCGGGACCACAAAGGCCACCGGCACCTCGTCGCGCACCGGGTCGGGCGCCCCCACCACCGCGGCCTCCAATACCGCGGGGTGGCTGGCCAGCACCGACTCCACCTCCACGATGGACACGTTCTCCCCCGCCACCTTGAGCACGTCGGAGTGGCGGCCGTCGAAGTAGTGGCGACCGTCATCTTCGACGTGGGCTCGATCGCCGGTGCGGAACCATCCGTCGTCGGTGAACGAGGCTGCGGTGGTATCCGGGTCGTCCAGGTATCCGGCGAACAGCGTCGATCCGGGCTCTCCTCCCACCAGCACTTCGCCGTCGCGCACCATCACCTTGCAGCCGGGGGTGACCTGGCCCATGGACGACGGCACGGGATTCTCGGCTGGCTCGGTGAGCACGGCGGGGATGGTCTCGGTCATGCCGTAGAGCTGGCGGGGACGGCAGCCGAGCCAGCCGGTGAGGGTTTCGTACTGATCGTCGGCAATGTTCTGGGCGTACCAGCAATGGCGCAGCCCGATGCCGTCGACCGGTGCACCCCGGGCCAGGATCATCCGCATCGGGGCGGCGAACAGGCTGGCGCAGGTGGCCTGGTGGCGGGCGGCTTGGGCCAAGAAGCCGCTGGCGGAGAAGGCGGGCATCAGGGCCACCGATGCTCCGGTCCAGATGGCTGAGGCGAAGGAGTAGTACTGGGCGTTGGCGTGGAACAAGGGCAGCACCACTAGCTGGCGGTCTTCAGGGGTCAAATCGGCCCGCTCGGCCATGATCTGTCCGCAAAAGGCGTAGTTGGCCTGGGTGATCTCCACCCCCTTGGGCCGTCCGGTGGTCCCCGAAGTGAACATAACCGCCGCCCGGTCCCGAAGACCCACTGTGGGCCAGTCCACTTGAGCGGTTCCTACTAGCACGTCGAGATTGCCGCTGGCTTCGTCCACCTCAGTGATGGCCAACTGGGAGCTGACTTCCGCAGCCTCGCGGTAGACGTCGGCCCGATCGGTGGCGCAAAAGCCCGCCTTCGGCCGTGTGCGCTCAATGTGGTCGGCCAGCTCCGGCATCTTGCCCATGGGGTCGGATGGCACAACCCACGCCCCTAGCCGATTGGCGGCCAACCACAGGGCCACGAACGCCGGGGTGTTGGTCAGCGCCAGATGCACCGAATCGCCCGGGGCCACCCCTCGTTGGATCAACCCGGCAGCGACATCGGTGATGGCGGCATTGAACTGCTCGTACGTCCAGGTAGCGGTGGTCCCGTCAGGCCGCTGGAAGATCAAGAAGACGGCGTCGCCGCCATGTTCGACTGCTCGCTCCCAAACGGACGAGAAAGTGACCGAATCAGCCATCGGGCGGCCCGTAGCCTCCGCCGCCAGGTAATTCGAGGCGCACCACATCATCGGGGTCGAGGGTGATCCGGCTCTGGGTGGTAACCGGCTCGCCGTTGACTTGGAATGAACCTGCCTCGCCGGGGCCGCCACCGAATATGCCTTGGGGCGGGTCGGACAGGCGGCTGGTCACCGCATTCAGCAGCCAAGGACGGGAGGTGTCCACGCTGAACTCGATGGTCTGGCCCTTGCCGCCGGGCTGGGCCCCCGGCCCCTCTGAGCCGGGGCGCAGGGCCTTGCGGGTGAAGCGCACCGGCGCAGAGGCTTCCACTACCTCGATGGGCACCGCACTCACTCCGGTGGGATAGGAGCAAGCGTCCAAACCCGGTTTGGACGCCCGGGCGCCCACCCCTCCGGCGTAGGTGAACATCGCGGTGATGAACGGGGTGCCGTCGTCGTGGTTGCCGCTCACCTGCATGGTCCAGACCGCCCCCGCCCCCTCGGCCATGGACTCCTCCGGCTTGACCTGGGCCAGGGCCTTGAGCAGGGCGTTCGGCAAGAACATCCCCACCACATGGCGGGCGGTGCCCGGCTGGGGCAGCACTGCATTCACGATGGACCCCTCGGGGGCGGCCATCTTGATCGGGGCCAGGCTGCCGTGGTTGTTGGGGATCTCGGGGTTCAGCACCGAGCGCACGGTGAACGTGGTGTAAGCGTGGGTGTAGTTGCGGACCACGTTGATGCCCCACGGGCTGGCCTCCGACGTGCCGGCGTAGTCCACCATGATCTCCCCAGCATCGGGATCCACCCGCAGCGAGCACACGATGTCGATGCGGCTGCCGTCGGCCAAGTCCAGCACCGCGTCGGCCTGGTACTCACCGGCGGGCAGCTCGGCAATGCTGGCCCGGGTGGCTGCTTCAGACCGGTCGATGATCTCGTCGGCCAACTCCTCGATGTCGTCGAGGTCGTAGGCGTCGCACAGAGCGGCCAGGCGCTGGGCACCCACCTCCCCCGATGCCATCTGGGCATGCAGGTCGCCGGCCATGTGGTCGGGCTGGCGGACATTGGACAAGATGAATTTCCACACATCCTCGTTGCGCTCGCCGCGCCTCATGAGCTTGCAGATAGGGATCCACAGGCCCTCTTCAAAGCAGTCCCGGGCCCCCGCCCCGATGCCGTAGCCCCCCACGTCGGTGTGGTGGATGGTGGAGCCGAAGTAGGCGATGGGCACGGGGTCGCCCCCGGCAGCCGGAGCGCGCCACAC
Source organism: Acidimicrobiia bacterium (assembly GCA_022827725.1). GTDB lineage: Bacteria > Actinomycetota > Acidimicrobiia > Acidimicrobiales > Bin134 > Poriferisocius. The sequence goes on along the minus strand of JAJEIJ010000022.1, from coordinate 118,693 downwards.
CGGAACCAACACGGTCACGTCCAGCAACTGGCCCGCGGTGAGATAGGGGTCGTTGGTAACCAACACGTCGCCAGGCTCGAGAGCCTCGGGGGGAAACTCATCGAGCATGTTGGCCGCCCCGATAGCCAGGGAGTTGATGTGTCCCGGCGTGCCGGTGACCGCCTGGGCCACCATGCGGCTCCGCTTGTCGAAAACCGCGTTGGCCAGGTCGCCGGCCTCACGCACGATGGGGCTGAATGCGGCCCGCTGGAGCGCCCGGGCCTGCTCGTTCACCACCGAGATGAGCGACTGCCACAGGATTTCCAGTTGAATAGGGTCGTATGCGGAAGGTTCCTTTGGGCTTGTTGTGGTCTTACTCATAGAACTGCTCTGGTTTCTCGCTGAGATCGTCATTTTTGAGTCGGTTTTTGACCGCGAACCGCGACGAGACAAGCGTCGTAAGAAACCGATACCTCCCATCCGGGACGAATGATCGATGTCGTCTCCCGCTCCTCCACCAGGGCCGGGCCGGCAAAGGACATGCCGACCGCCAGATCGGCCCGTCGGTAGACCGGAACTTTGATCGCGTCTTCCTCTCGGCCGAATACCGCGGTGCGGGTGGATACTGGATCGGGAGAGCGGTCGGCGGCAGTTGGGAGCGATTCGGAATCAGCGATCTCGGCTGGGTCGGCTCGGGCCGACAGGCGCCAGGTGACCACCTCAATGGGCACGTCGTCGATGGTCATGCCGTAGATGCGGCGGTATTCGGCCTCGAACGCCCCCACCACGTCGGCGTCAGCGGCCTCCCAGGCATCCCCTTCGCCCACCCAGACGGTGATCTCGTTTCCCTGCCCGGTGTAGCGGGCATCAATGCCGTAGCGGAATCTGATGTCGGCCTCGGGCACGCCGGCGCTGAGCAGCACCCGGCGGCCTTCTTCCCGCAGCTCGTCCAGCAGACCGTCCCGGTCCGCGGCCGCCACCTCGACCAGCTTCACCGGCATGGAGCGGGCCAGGTCGATGCGCACCGGCGACACCAGGGTCCCGAACGCCGACAGCACGCTGGCGTTGACCGGGAACACCACCCGATCCGAATCAAGCAGTTCGGCCACTCGGCAGGCGTGGGGCGGCCCGGCCCCGCCGAAAGCCAGCACGGTGACCCCCCGCAGATCCACCCCCCGCTCCACCGCGTGCATGCGGGCGGCGGCGGCCATGTTCTGGCTGACCACCTCGTACATCCCCGCCGCGGTGTCGATGATCGAGAGGCCCAGACCGTCGGCCAAGGGCTCGACGGCCGCCTGCGCCAGCCCGGCATCCAAGGGCATGTCGCCACCCAGGAAGGCATCGGGGTCTAGCAGGCCCAACACCACGTCGGCGTCGGTCACCGCCGGTTGATCCCCGCCCTGGCCGTAGCACGCCGGACCAGGATCGGCCCCCGACGACTCAGGACCCACCTTGAGCAGGCCGAACTGGTCGAGGTGGGCCAGGCTGCCGCCCCCCGCGCCGATCTCCACCAGGTCGACCGAGGGCACCGACACCGGAAAGCCCGACCCCTTCTTGAACCGGTACCGCCGGGCCACCTCGAAGGTGTTGGTGAGCGCCGGCTCGCCTTCCTCCACCAAGGTGGCCTTGGCGGTAGTGCCCCCCATGTCGAAGGCCAGCAATCTTTCCTCCCCCATGCGGCGGGCGAACCACCGGGCGGCCAGAGCGCCGGCAGCCGGTCCTGATTCCACCAGCCGGATCGGGGCGGCGGCCGCGTCGTCGGCCGACACCACTCCGCCGTTGGACAGCATCATCAGCACCGAACCGCCGAACCCCTCGGCCGACAGCCACTTCTGAAGCTCGTCCAGATACGGCCCAATGATGGGCATGGTTGCCGCGTTGCAGGCCGCGGTGATCATGCGGGGGTACTCCCTGATCTGCGGCGAGATGTCGGCCGAGGCGCACACCGGCACCCCCAGCTCCCGGCGCAGCTCGCTTGCCAGCAGCCGCTCGTTGGCCGGGTTGACGTAGGAGTTGAGCAGGCAAACCGCTACCGATTCGACGCCGGCCGCCTCCAGTTCTCGCACTAGCGCGGCCATGCTGGCCGCCGATGGCACCACCAGCACCTCCCCGGTGGCCGCGGTGCGCTCGTCGATCTCGAAGGTGAGTTCCCGGCTGATGGGCGGATCGGGAAACTCGATCTGGAGGTCGTACATGTCGTAGCGGTGCTCGTCGCGGATCAACAGGGTGTCGCCGAAACCGGTGGTGGTAACGAGGGCGGCCCTGCCCGTCTTGTTCTCGATGAGGGCGTTGGTGATCAGCGTGGTGGCGTGGACAATGGGAGCAGTGATCTCTCCAGGAGCCACATCGGCTCGCCGCAAGAGCTGGCCCACCGCGGCCTGCACTCCTTCGAGGGGGGCGGCCGGGGTGGTGAGGGCCTTGTTGACGGTTACCTCACCGGTGGCAGCGTCCAACAGCACCGCATCGGTGAACGTGCCTCCGATGTCAACGGCCAGCCGCCAGTCGGACATGGATTAGCCTGCGAGAAGGTCGTCGCGGGGTGGGGCGAACACGTCGAGGATCCAGCACTCCCCGTACTCGTCGTCGCCGATGAACACCGAGTCGCCGTGCCACACCCCCTTGGGCGCGATGTAGGCCTCGCCCTCGCCCAACACCACCCGCTCGGTGCTATCGGGGTCGTCGTTGATGCGGAAGTCGAGCTTGCCCCGCACGATGATGCCGAGCTGTTCGTGGTCGTCATGACGGTGCAAGAACGACCCAGTGGCCCCGCCCGCAATACGCCAGAAGCAGAGCTGGAGCCCGTCGCCGGTGATGACACGACGGCGGAAGCCCTCCCGATCAGTGTCGGCGAAAAGGTCTTCGTCGTAGAAGTAGCAGTACTGATTGGTGAAGTTCATGGAGCCGGCTTTGATTAGTCGTCAGCAGCGAGCGCGGCAAACCGCTGCTGCTCCTGAGTGAGATCTAGGGGCCGGATGATGGCCTGGTTTTCCTCGTCCCCCCAGTGCTCGGCGGGCACCAGCCACATCACCTCGAACTCCAGACCGTCGGGGTCTTTGGCATACAGGCTCTTGTTGGCCCCGTGGTCGCTCTCGCCGTAGAGGGCACCGGCTTCCACAAGCCGCTGGCGGATGGCGACCAGCTCCTCCAGAGTGGGCACCTCCCAAGCAATGTGGTACATCCCCACCGACCGGCGGCCAGCCGATGAGGGCTCGGCCCCGTCGCCAATGGAGAAGAAGGCGATGTCGTGGTGGTTCTCCGAGGCTGGCGCCCTCATGAACACGAACTGCCCCGGCTCGTCGATAATGGTCTCAAACCCCAGCACATCGGCATAGAACTCCTGCTGCCGCCGGGCATCGCGCACATACAGCACCGCGTGGTTCATCCCGGTGATCATCGCTTCGTCCCAATCATCGACCCCCAGCGTAGCCAACGCCATTAGATATCTCAGCAGGCAAACATGACCTCGGGCATCCCCTTGCCACGAGGCCTGAAAGTGCCCCTGGTCGAATTGTGTATATCTATTTGAACCATCTTTGGATATACTAATGGACTGTGACGAAACGGCTGGTTGACATTGATGATGCTCTCCTGGCGGAGGTGCGAGAGCTGATCGGTGTGGCCACGATGAAGGAGGCCGTCAACACGGCGTTGCGACAGTTGCTCGACACCGAACTCCGCCGTCAGCACTTGCGCCGACTTGAAACTGGTCGGGGAACAGACCTGGGCGACGAAGAGATCATGCAGGGCGCATGGCGCTAACCCCTCTGTATCTTGCCGACAAGAGTGCCCTCGCCCGATTCGATCACCCGCTGGTAGGCCACCGCCTCGGCCCGCTTCTGGTTGAGGGTTTGATCGCCACCTGTCCGATCATCGATCTTGAGATCCTCTATAGCGCACGATCCCTCGCCGACTACGAGGCCATCCTCGCCGAGCGCCGCTCGCTGATGTCCTATCCCATCACCGAGCAGGAGACTGATCGGGCCATCGAAGTCCAGCACCAGCTAGCCCATCTCGGTCAACACCGAATACCCCTGCCCGACCTCCTCATCGCCGCCGTGGCCGAACTTAACGAGGTCACCGTCCTGCACTATGACGCCGACTACGACCGCATCGCCTCCATTACCCAGCAACCCAGCGAATGGATAGCCCCCCGAGGCTCAATCCCATAGCTCGCTTACTCAACTGGGACAGCAATCACCGATTCAAGTGGTGGCTCAGTATTGAACGACAGGCTCTTGGACTCAGGGAGCTCCTCTAGCGGGGTGTGGACTTCGGCGATTGGGGGGCCGATTCGGGCCGCGATGGGGGCTAGGGCATCGGTATCGAAGTTGTAGAGGTCGGCGGCCACGTCGGTGAGCATCTTTTGGCACTCGTCCGTGGGCACGTCCCACATGGTGGCGGCCAGGGCTTCGGTGGTGTAGCCGATGGAGCCCTCGTCGTGGGGGAAGTCGGCGCCCCACATGATGGTGTCCAGCCCTACTGCGTGGCGGTATTGGACCTCGGAGCGGGGCAGCATGGAGGCGCCGATGCGGCAGTTGCGCTGCCAGTACTCGATAGGCGACAGCGACAGGCTGTCCACCGTGTCGGATCCGAAGGTCGGAGCGTAGTTGAGGGTGCGGGGGTCGCCGGCGTACTTGCTCTGGATGTTGCGGAGCCGCTGGTCGATGCGGTTCAACTCTTCGAGGATCCACCGCATCCCCCACATCTCGGTCCATACCACCCGCAGGTCGGGGAAGCGCTCGAACACCCCGCCCAAGATCAGGTGGATGAGGGTGCGCTTGGGCCAGAGTTCGTATTCGGTGAACGTCACCCCCCAGGCCACGGGATCGTCGCCCAAATCGGGGCAACCCGAGCCCATGTGCTGATGCACCGGCATGGCCAGCGAGCTGCACACGTCCCACAGCGGATCGTAGCGAGGATGGAAGAACGGCTCGACCGCGTGGTTGGGCGGGATAGCGGGAATCATCACCCCGCCGATCACCCCGGTCTCGGCCGCCCACCGCACCTCGGCAATGGTGTCGTCCAGGTCGTTGGGCAGAAGCTGTATGAGGCCCTTGCGCCGCTTGGGCTCGTAACCACAAAACTCCACCAGCCAACGGTTGTGGGCTTGCAGACCGGCCCACCGGCGGGCGTAGGCCGACGCAGTGTCGGGCACACCGGAGAGGTGAACCAGGATGTCGTAGAACGGTGTGAGGGTGTTGGGGAACAGCACCTCGCCGGTGATGCCCTCGGCGTCGCAGGCCGCGGTGCGGGCATCGCTGTCCCAGTTGACCTTGGCCGCGTCCATATCCCGCAAGTCGACCCACGGATTGGTGATGGCCGCCTCCCAGGCGTCGAACTCGTCGTGCCAGGCCGGGTCGAGAAAATCCTTGTAGGTGCGGGTAAGGGCACCGGCGTGGGTGTCCGACGACAGGATCATGTAGCGATCGCCGGTGTGGTTTTGGGCCATGCCCCAGCCTATTGCACTCCCCGCCGTAAGTTCCCGGCGACGAAACCGGGCAATCCAGGCTACAACTCGAAGACTTGGAGGTCGGGGCGATCTTCTAGGAGGTAGTCGTTGGCCAGGTCCTCGGTGAGGTGGCGGCCGGAGAACGCGTCGAGGGCGTCGAGGGTGAGACCGTCGTCCTGGTAGACGGCCACCTCTCGTTGAGGCTCGCTCAAGCGGCTCACGATGTCGCCGGAGATGTGGAAGGTGCGCCCGGTCACGTGGCGGGCGGCGTCGGTACATAGCCACACCACCATTGGGGCGATCTTGCGGGGGGCGTACGCTTCATCGGTGTCGTCAGGAACCGGGGCAGCTCCTCCCCGGGGGGCCATGGTGATGGCCATGAGATCGGTCCACCGAGCGGTGCGGATGGCGTACTCCGCAGTGGACGCCCCCACTGCCCGGGGTCGGATGGCGTTGCACCGCACCCCGAAGCGGCCCAGCTCCCGCGCCGCAGTGCGGGTCAAGCCGATCACGCCCTCTTTGGCCGCGGAGTAGGCGCAGTGCGACGGGTGGCCGAAGCCCGATCCCGAGCTGGTGTTGATGATCACGCTGGTGTCTTGTTGCACCAGATGGGGCGCCGCGTGCTTGATCATGGCGAAATAGCCCTTGAGGTTGACGTTCACGGTGAGATCCCACTCCTCCTCGGTGAAGCGCCAGATGTCGTTGTTGCGCCCGGCGGTGGCGTTGTTGATCAAGATGTCGAGGCGGCCGAAGGCGGCCACCGCCTGCTGCACGATCTCGGCGGCGCCGTCCCAGGTGGCCGAGGTGCTGCTGGCCACCGCCTCGCCTCCGGCGTCGTTGATCTCACCAGCCACCCGCTCGGCGTTGGCTGCCACCCCTTCGGGGGTCTTGCGTATGCCCAGGTCGTTGACCAGCACTCTGGCCCCCTCGGAGGCCAGCAGATGGGCGTGCTCCCGCCCGATGCCTCCCCCGGCTCCGGTGACGATTGCGACTTTGCCTTCAAGACGGTTTCCCATGGCGGGCACCCTAGTAGCCAGTTGCGGGTCGGCTTCTTTGCGGGTCAGGACTGGTTGAACGATGCTGCCGCGTCGCCGGGGCGCAGCACGAAGAACTCCATGCCGTCCGCGCCGCATGTGAAGGAGTACTCGTGGTTGGCGGCCAAGATGACCGAGTCCTTGGCCCCCAGCTCCATAGATGGCCCGTCGGCGCCGCTGGGCCACACCTCGCACCCACCCGACACCACGATCAACAACTCGTTCTGATCGTGGCTGTGGGGAGGGACGTGGTAGCCAGCGGGCATGGTGGTGTACTGGCACCAAAACCCACCCTCTCCCCGGGCCACGTGCTTGCGCCCGGCGCCGAGCTCCTTGGCCTTCTCGATCAGCTCTTTGGGGGCGTTGGGGTTCTTGGACTCATCAACCCACTCGATGTCGTCGAATATCAGCACCCTTGGCTCTGTGCTCATTTTCTTCCTCCGTTACTGGGCTGGGGGCCCGTGGACGAGCTTGGCGAACTCGGTGGCGAATAGCTCAGATGTGCCCGACTGGTGGGTGGCCCGCCACTGGCGCCACGGGCACACGTCGTCCCAGCGGTGCAACACCTCGAAGTCCAAGTCGGCGACCACCAGCCCCTCAGTGTCGCTCCCCTCGGCGTAGATGTGGCTGAAATCGGGGAAGTCGGGACCGCAGATGAGGCTGTGCCCGGCGTAGTTGGCGGGCAGCGCCCCCTCAAAGCTGTCCTCCAGGCTCTCGCCGAGGTCGATGCCGCCTACCTGGTTCGCCGAGATGGTGAAGACGAAGTTCTCCTGCCCCCGGGTGGCGGCCACCCGACGCATGGATTCCACCTTGTCCGGCCCGCCCGCGAACGCCGCGGTGGGATTGACGATGATCCTGGCCCCTTGGAGGGCCAGAAGGCGGCTGCCCTCGGGGTTAAGCCAGAAGTCGTAGCAGATCTGAACCCCGATGGGGCCGTAGCGGGTCTCGAAGACGTCCAGGCTGGTTCCGGGCCGAAACGACACCCCCTCAGTCACGAACGGGAGCGAGCCCAGGTGCAGTTTGCGATAGGTCCCGAGGATTCCCTCGGGTCCGATCACTGCGGCGGCGTTGTAGAGAGCGTCGGGATCATCGGGATCCTGCTCGATCATGCCAACCACCAGGTACATGTCGTGGTCATCAGCCAAACGGGCGAGGGCTTCAGTCGACAGCCCGGGCACGGTCTCAGCCAGTGACCGGTGCAGGCCACACGGCCCGCCCAGACGTTCGCATTCGTCGCAATGGATCGCCCCGGTCAGCGCCTCTTCAGGGAAGACCAGCAAGCCCACCCCCGCCTCGGCGGCCTCGGCAATCCAATCGGTGATCTTGTCCAGGTTGGCGGCCACATTGCCGGGCACCGGCGTGAAGTCCACCGCACCCGCCCGCAGCCGGGTCTCGTAGGGGGAATAGCGCTCTGGGATCACGGTCGTATTATCTCCTGATTGCCCGGTCAGCCGCCGCCGGGTGAGGTCTTGGCCGCCGGTTGGACTTTGGGAGCGTTTTTCCAGTGGGGCACGCCATGCTCCTCGGTTGCGATCCACCACTCGCCGTTGGTGATGGAGGCCCAGTGGGAGTGGTTGAGCTGGTGAAGGGTGAAACACGCCGACAAGGCGGTATTGAAGCCTTGAGCGTCCATGGTCTGGTTAACCGCCTCCTTGATCAACAGCGCGGCCATGGTGGGCACCGCGGCGATTCGCTGAGCGAACTCCAGCGTCTGCTCGTTTAGGGTCTCGTTGGGGAACACCTTGGACACCATGCCCATGGCATGGGCCTCGTGAACGTCGATGGAGTCGCCGGTGAGCAGTAGCTCCTTGGTCTTGCGGGGGCCGAACTCCCAGGGGTGGGCGAAATACTCAACCCCCATCATGCCCAGCCGGGTGCCCACCACATCGGCGAAGCTGGCGTCCTCGGCACCCACGATCAGGTCGCACGACCACATGAGCATCAGCCCGGCGGCCAATACTGGCCCCTGCACCTGGGCGATGGTGATCTTGCGCAGGTTGCGCCACCGCTTGGTGTTCTCGAAGAAGTAGTGCCACTCCTGAAGCATGAGCTTCTCCGAGCCCCGGCGCTGCCCGCCGTTGACCTGCCAGGTGGGGTGCTGGTTGGGGCCGGGCATGCGCTCCTCGATGCTCTCTTTGGTGCCCATGTCGTGGCCGGCCGAGAACATGGGTCCCACCCCGCCCAGGATCACCACCCGCACATCGTCGTCGGCTTCAGCCACCAGGAACGCCTCGTTGAGCTCCACCAGCATTCCCCGGTTCTGGGCGTTGCGGGCCTCAGGCCGGTTCAGCATGATGCGGGCAATCTTGCCCTCGTCCAGCGTCTCGTAGGTCAGGTACTGGTAGTCCATTTCCCTAGTCTCGCCCATCGGAAGATGCGGTGCGCTGCCGGGCTCGGCTCTAGGGTCCCTAGTTCTATTGTCACTGTTGGCGTCCCCCAACCCGCGGAGCACCTATGGCTGAGCAAACCAGCATCGAGTCCCACCACATCGACACCGCCGGTCTGCGGTTCCACTATCTGGCCGCGGGCGACGAGGAGGCTCCGCCGGTGGTGCTGATGCACGGCTTCCCCCAGACATCCCATATGTGGCGCCACCAGATCCCGGTGCTGGCCGAGCGCTACCGGGTCTATGCCCCCGACACCCGGGGCTACGGCGGCACCGACAAGCCCCGCGTCCGGGTCACCCGCGATCTGCTGGCCCGCGACATCGTGGACTTCATCGACGCCCTGGGCATTGAGCAGTGCTCGCTTGTGGGCCACGACTGGGGCGGGGTCATCGCCTTCAAGGCGGCCTTGGAGTACCCCGACCGTTTCACGCGGCTGGGGCTGGTGGACACGCTGTGTACGGTGTGGATCCCGTGGGGCATCCACGGCTACTGGTTCAAATGCGAGCCCGAGGCCGAGCAGTTCTGGGAGCGCTACGCCGGCGAGTTCATCAACTCGATTTTCGGCGGCATCGAAGGCAGCTACGGCCCGCCTCCCCACTCCCCGTGGAAGGCCCCGGTGGCCGACAGCGAGGCCCAAGACCCCGGCGGGGCCATGTCCGACTGGGACCCTTCCAAGCATTGGAATGCCGACGACGTGGAGCACTACCGGGCGGCCTTCGACCAGCCCGGAGCGCACTTCCACGCCGTGTCGTACTACCGGGACGCCCTGCCATTCCACTTCCCCGATGCCGACGGCAATCTGGTGTATCGAACCCCGGCCCAGGTGGCCGAGATGTGGAACCATCCCGGCCTGCTCTTCAGCCACCCCGACTTCGGCGTGTTTCCGGTGTACGGACCCGAGGACCTCGGCCGCACCTACCCCCATCCCGCGCTGTACTTGTACTCGGCGTTCTTGATGCCCCAAGCCTTCGAAGACGGGTTTCCTGCCGACGACCACATCCCCCACGGCAACCCCTACGCCGACTCCTTCATCGACCACTTCCCCGACTACCGGGCCCGCCCCGCCGCCAGCGGCCACTTCATCCCCGAAGAAGACCCCGAGCGCACCAACGAGGTGCTCTTGGCCTTTTTGGCTGGCGAGATCTGACGAAGACCGCGGCCACTCTTGCGCTAGGCTCCCCTGAAGCGGCGCAGGCGCAGGCTGTTGGTGACTACGAACAGCGAGGAGCCAACCATGGCTGCGGCAGCGACAATGGGCTCCAGCACCCCGGCGACAGCCAGGGGAATGGCCGCGGTGTTGTAGACGAAGGCCCAGAAATAGTTGCCCCGGATGGTGTTCATGGTCCGGCGGCTCAGAGCGATGGCGTCGGCCACCGCGCTCAGATCGGACGACATGATGGTGATGTCGGCGGCCTCGGCGGCCACATCGGCCCCGGTGCCGATGGCGATGCCGATGTCGGCTTGGCTGAGGGCAGGAGCGTCGTTGATGCCGTCACCCACCATGGCCACCCGGCGGCCCTCGGCTTGGAGGCGGGCAATCTCGGCGGCCTTGCCGTCGGGCCCCACGCCGGCCACCACCCGGTCGATGCCCAGCTCGTCGCCCGCGGCCTGGGCCCGGCGGGGATGATCGCCGGTCAAAAGCACGGTGTCGAGTCCCAGGGACTTGAGCGCGGCCACCGCCGGAGGGGCGGTGGCCCGCAGTCGGTCGTCCACGGTGATCACCGCTTCGGCCACCGAATCCCGGCCCACCAGCACCGCCACCCGGCCCATGGCCTCGACCGCGGCGGCGGCTCCGTCCACGGCCTCGGGCACTTGATCGAAGAGCGCCCGCTTGCCCACCCGGACCTCGCTGCCGTCCACCGTGGCGACCGCCCCGGTGCCGGGGTGATTCTCAAAGCCGGACACAGCCTTTCCGTTTTCTGCCGCCGAGGCGATGGCCCGACCGATGGGGTGCTCCGATCGGGACTCCACCGCGGCGGCCAAAGCCAGCAACGCGTCGGGGTCGCGGCCGGGGGCGACAACCTCCACCACCTCCATGCGGGCCTCGGTGACTGTTCCCGTCTTGTCGAACACCACGGTGTCGAGCTGTCGGGTGTCTTCCAGCATCTCGCCGCCTTTGACGATGATCCCGAGCTGCGATCCCCGCCCGGTGCCCACCATCACCGCCAATGGCGTGGCCAGCCCCAACGCGCAGGGACAGGCCACGATCAACACCGCTACCGCTGCGGTGAACGCCTCCGATGCCGGCTGTCCGGCGGCCAACCAGCCGATAAGCGTCCCTACCGCGATCGCCACCGCGGCGGGCACGAACACCGCCGAGATCCGGTCGGCCAACCGCTGGATGCGGGTGCGGTTGGTCTGGGCCTGCTCCACCAGCCGCATGATCCGGGCCAGCACCGTGTCGGCTCCCACGCTGGTGGCCTCTACCACCAGAGATCCGTTGGAATTGACCGAGGCCCCCAGCACGGCATCACCCGGCCCGACCTCTTCGGGGACCGGCTCGCCGGTGACCATGGAGATATCCACCGCCGAAGCACCGTCGACCACTACTCCGTCGGTAGCGATCCTCTCGCCTGGTCGCACCACGAATCTGGTGCCCACTTGGAGGCTGGCCACCGGCACATCGGATCCATCCTCCAACCGGGCCACCGGTGCCACCAGCACGGCCAATGCCCGCAGGGCGTCTCCCGACCGGCGCCGGGCCCGTTCTTCCAGATAGCGGCCGAGCAGGATCAGCACCACGATCACCGCGCCGGTCTCGAAATAGAGGTGGCCGTCGCCGATCTGGGCGGCCAGCACCACCGTCGACCAGATCCACGCTGCGGCAGTGCCCAACGCCACCAACGTGTCCATGGTGGCGGTTCGGTGCTTGAGCTGGGCCCACGCCCGTCGGTGGAACCCCCAGCCCGACCCGAACACCACTCCGGCCGCCAATACCGCGGCCAGCCAGTCCGACGCCTGAAAACCCAGGTCGAAGGCGAAGGCGTCCACCATCGTCAGCAGAGCCACGAGGGCACCAAACCCTGCCGCGAGAATCAGCCGGTGCATCCGGGTGGGCTCCGCTGAGTGCCCATCGCTGAAGCCCTCGGGCAAGCGTGCGCCGTATCCGGCGGCAATGACCGCGCCTTGCAATTCGGCATCGTCGACGCTGTCACGACAAGCCACCGAAGCCCGGCCTGAGGCGTAGTTCACTCGGGCTTCGACAACACCATCGACCGCGTTCAGGCTGCGCTCAATCTGCGCGACGCACGCCGAGCAAGTCATGCCGTCTACCAGCAGCGTCGTCCGACGCATCACCATGGGCTCAGTCTACGGAATGGGAGAGAAGACTATTCCTGAACCAGTTCGATGAGGGTGCCGAAGGCGCCTTTGGGGTGGATGAAGGCGACAGTGGTTCCCCGAGAGCCGGGGCGGGGCTCGGCGTCGATGGGAGTGGCCCCGGCAGCAACCATGGCCTCCAGCGCGGCGGCGCAGTCGTCCACCCGATAGCCGACGTGGTGGATGCCCTCGCCCCGCTTGGCCAGGAACTTGGCGATGGGCGAATCCTCCCGGGTAGCAGTGGTGAGCTGGACGTAAGAATCGGCCACCTTGATCAGGGCCTCTTCTACCCCATCGTTTTCCACGACCTCGCGATGCGCCACCGAGGCGCCAAAGGCCTTCTCGTAGAACGAGATGGCCTGCTCCAGGTCGTGGACCGCAATCGCGACGTGATCTATCTCCGTGAGAAGCATGGCCTGGTCAGTCTAGGCCGACCCTCGGTCTGGTCCTGCTGTTCAAGCTGGCCCGTCAGGCCACATCGCGCCGGGCTGATTCGCCTTTCAACGACTCCCAGAGCTGGTCGCGCAGAACTTCGGCGTCGATGCCGTCCAACTGGTTGGCCGCAACCACCCCCTCGATCATGTCGGCCAGCACTGCTTCCCAGATGCGGTTCCGGACCATGACCGAAACCGTGACTGAGCCGTCGCCATGGCGGGCCAGCGTGCGGCGGCGACCAACCTCCCGGGGCGGGCTGCGAAAGCTGGGCACAACCAGCTCCTGTCCTCGCACCGCCATCCCCAATTGGCGGGCTGCCTCGGCAAAGGCCAGGCACCGGCCAGTTCTGCTCTCTTGCGGCCGGTTATCGCCGTAAATGACCCGCATTCCCTGGGGCTCTCCCTCCTGGCCCTCCTGGCTTTTCTCATTGATTTCTCTCATACACCCAGTATCCCGACAGGAGTGACAGTTTCTGCTTTGAGCCCTAATTCAGATCGAGGACCTTGGTTCGGCCGCTGATCACCCACCACAGAGCAGTGGCGGCCAAGAGAACACCGGCCCCGCCTACGGCAATCCGGGGCCCGATCACATCGGCCAGAAAACCCTGAAGCTGAGCGCCGAGGGGCAGCCCGGCCAGGAGGGTGATGAGGTAAAGGGCCAACACCTTGGCCCGGAGAGCCTCCTCCACCTGAAGCTGGATCACGGTGTTGAGAGTGGCGGCAGTAGCTATGTGCGATGCTCCCAATACAGCCAGAGCCACCACCGCCAACCAGTAGTAGGGCGAAAGCGCGAATCCCAACAGCGCGATGCCATAAATCGGCCAGCCGAATCCCACGAGACGGCTGCGGGGCACGCGACTTCCCCTGCCGGCCACAAACGGAGTGTTGAGCATCGCTCCCACTCCGGTGGCCGCAGCCAAAATGCCGTATTGGGTCTCACCCACCTTGAACACGTCATTGGCAAAGATCACCACCAGGTGGATGATCGGCTGGCCGAAGAAGGCGATCACCCCGGCAACCAGGATGGACAAGCGAATGCCGGGATTGTCGGCGGCGTAGCGCACGGCGGCCGCGGCATCTCTGAATACGTTGGGCCTGTCACCACCCTCCGGAGCCAGTCGGGGCACCCGGATGAGGATCAGAGCCAAAACCGCGGGCAAATACGTGAGCGAGTTGGTGAAGAAGCACCAACCAGGACCGCCTACCGCCAGCACGATCCCACCGATCATGGGCCCGACTGCTCGAGAGGCGTTGAACTGAGCCGAGTTCAAAGTGACGGCGTTCAAGAGAGCGCCGCGGGGCACCAGCTCGGCGACGAATGCCTGCCAGGCGGGGAGCTGGATGCCGTTCATGCACCCGTTCACCACTCCAAGGGCGATGTAGGCCAGCGGGCGGTCGACGCCTGCGGCCCACATGGCCGCAAAACCCAGCGCTATAAGCGCTTGGGCCGAGTTGGTGAACGTCAGCATGATTCGCCTAGGGAATCGATCGGCCAGCGCCCCGCCGACCATCCCCAAGAACACCGCTGGCAGCGTCTGCATCATGGCGGCCAATCCCACCCAGGTCCCGCTTTCGGTGAGGTCTTCGATCACAAAGGCCAGCGCGATCATCTGCACCCAAACACCGGAGTTCGAGATGAGGGCTCCGGAGATGAACAGGCGATAATTCCGGTACGACAGCGCTTGCCGCGCGCGTCGAGGATTCCGGGAATCGGTCACTGCGCCAACTTATTCGCTGCACCCCTATTGTCATGACATGGCTCTTGTGCTCTGCGAGATCGAAGATGGCGTTGCCACCGTGACCCTCAACCACCCTGAGGTGCGAAATGCGGTCAGCTTGGAGATGAACGGGGAACTCGACGCGGTGTTCAACCACGTGGAGGCCGATGAGTCGGTGGGAGCGGTGGTCCTTACCGGTGCGCCGCCAGCGTTCTCGGCGGGCGCGAACTTGGACGAGTTGCTGGCCGCTGACGACCCCAAGAGCCTGAGCTCCATTTACGCCGGGTTCCTGCGGGTGGCCCACACCCCGCTCCCCACGGTGGCCGCAGTGAACGGCCCGGCAGTTGGGGCGGGTATGAACTTCGCGCTGGCCTGCGACGTGATCCTGGCCGGACACAGTGCGATGTTCGAGAGCCGGTTCCTTCAGATAGCCATCCACCCTGGCGGAGGCCACACCTGGCGTTTGCGCAACATCTGCGACCGCCAGACGGCCATGGCCATGGTGCTGTTCGGCGAGCGGCTCGACGGATTGCGGGCCGCCGAGATCGGACTGGCCTGGAAATGCGTGGACGACGATGCCCTGCTGGATGAGGCCCGTCGCATGGCCCGACGTCCGGCCCGGGCCCCCCGAGGACTCACCAAGGCCATGAAGCAGACCATCCTCGATATGGGTGGGATCACCGACAGTGCGGCGGCGGTGGCCCGAGAAGTCGATCCCCAGGCATGGTCGATGACCCAGCCCGAATTCAAAGAGCGGGTGGCGGCCCTCAAGGGGGCCATCAGCAAGTCGAACTAGCCGGCTAGCTCATCCAGCCAGCCACCAGCTCCGGTCCCCGCACCTGCCACTCCTCTGCGGTTATGCCGTAGCGAACGTGGTCTTCCCAACTGCCGTTGATCTCCAGGTAGCGCAGAGCTATGCCCTCGTTTCGGATGCCCAGCTTCTCCACCACCCGGCGACTGGCCTGGTTGCGGGGGATGATGTTGATCTGCACCCGGTGCAGCCCCAGCGTCTCGAAGGCGTAGTCGAGCACCACCACCAGAGCCTCGGGGGCGTACTCCCGTCCGGCGTGGCGATGGTCGATCCAGTACCCCACATGACCGCTCTGGAAGGGGCCCCGCTGAACGCCAGACAGGTTCATCTCCCCCACCAGCCGACCCTCGGCGAACACTCCGAACCCATAGCCAGCATCCATCTGGCGCTCCCGGTCGCGAGCGCTGCACCGGGCGGCGAAGGCCAAGCGGTCTTCCACCACGTCGGGCTGGGTGCTGGGGGGCTTTGGTTCCCACGGGGTGAGCCACTCCCGGTTGGCCCGGCGCACCGCCTGCCACTCGGCGAAGTCGCTCTCCACCAGCGGACGCAACTCCACCCGAGCCCCGCGAAGCACATCCCCCTCCCGAGTCCCCCGAAGCCGAGTCCAAGTCCGCACTAACCGCCAACCTACTCCTTCTCTCAATCCAAAAGGCTCAAGACCATCCCATCCAAGATGTCAGCCTCCGACACCAAACAAGATTCAAACCCAAAATGCCGCATGATCTTCACCAGCACCGCCATCCCCCCCACAATCACATCCACCCGCCCCGGCTCCAGCCCCGGATTGAAGACCCGATCATCCCGAGACTCAGTGGCCAGCGTCCGGAACACGTCCTCAGCCGCCGCCTTGGTCAGCTCAAAGTGGTGGATCTTGTCCCGGTCGTATTCATGCAACCCCTGTTCTACCGCCGCGGCGGTGGAAATGGTGCCGGCCAACCCCACGAACGTCCGGGCCTGTCGGGCGGCGGGCATCTCCCGGTCGACATCGTCGAGATGGGCACCGGTCACCGATATACAGGCATGCAGCTCCTCAGGAAGCGGCGGGTCGCTGTGCAGGTATTTCTCGGTGAGCCGCACACAGCCCACATCCAATGAAATGGCCGCCTCGCAAGCGGTGGTGCCCACGCTCAGTTCGGTGGACCCGCCTCCCAAGTCCACCACCAAGAACGGCCCCAAGGCAGGGTCCAGTTCGGCGGTGGCACCCCGAAACGAAAGCTGCCCCTCAGCCAATCCGCTCAACAGCTCGGGGCGGGTACCGATCACCGCCTCGGCGACGTCGAAAAAATCGTCGCGATTGGCGGCATCCCGGGCCGCAGACGTGGCGGTGATCCGCACCGCTTCCACCTCGTGTCGATCCATCACCTCTCGGTAGCGACGCAAACAGTCCAACGTGCGTTCGATGGCCCCCGGGGCCAAACGGCCGGTCTCATCCACCCCCTCCCCCAAGCGGGTGATGGTCATGAGCCGTTCTAGCGACTCGGTGCCGCCCCGGCTGACCAGCAGGCGGGTGGAGTTTGTGCCGCAGTCGATGGCCGCCACCACCGGGGATCTCACGCCGAATCCTCGGCTTCCAAGAAGTTGGCTACCCAGCGCCCTACCGGGTCGTCGCCCCCGGCCAGATGCCAGGCGTAGTGGGCGTGGAGGCACTTGACCCCCCGGCGGGTGCCTCCCACCCCAGCCGAGGGACGGTGTCCGGCATAGCCGTCGGGGATGGCAGCGTCCCGCTCGGCGGCGTAGCGGCGGTGGGCGTCGGCAAGCTCGTCGGGACCGACGGCTGCTTCGGCCCGGCCCACTCCCCCGGCCGACTCCAGCCGGCTCACCCGCAGCACATCATCGGGGCCAACCAGCCAGTATCGGGTGGGCATTGGGGTGCCGTCGTCTAAGAAAGGAGCGTTCCGCAGCACCCGGGGGGTGCCGTCATCGGCTCTGACCACTATCTCGCAGGGACCCCGGGGAGCACGGCCCAGCAGGGCCTCGACTTGCTCGGCGTCGCTTCGGTTCAGCGTCAGCCCTTTTTCTTCTTCCTTCTCTTGAACAGCTTCCTGATGATCCACAGCACGGCGATGAGCCCGGCGATGGGCCCGAACTTCTTGGCCGCCGGCGGGCCGGCGACATCCAGCAGGTCTACTGCTTCGGGCTCGGGACTGGACACGGGCCTAACGCCGGAGTCGTCGGCGGAAGCGTCCGGCTCGGAGGAGGCATCATCGGATGAGGAGTCTGAAAGCATGGTCTCCAGATTATCGGCAAACTGATCCATGATCTTGGCGCTCACATCAGGGATCAGGTTGCGGCCGATCTGAGCCACCTTGCCGGTGATTTTGAGGTCGGTGGTAACCCCGACTTTGGTCCGATCGTCACCCAGCGCCTCCACCGTGGCGGTGATTGTTGCGCTGGCATTCCCCTGTCCCCGGGTCTCGCGGCCCTCGGCCAGAATCACCACCTGCATGGCGTCTTGATCGCGTTCGGTGAACGTGGCCTTCCCCTTGTACTGGGCGTTGACCGGCCCGACCTTGACCTTGACCACGCCTCGGTATTCTTCACCCTCAATCTCGGTGAGCTGGGCACCGGGCAAACAGGGGGCAATTCGCTCCACATCGTTGAATGCGGCCCAAACATCGCTGGCTGAGGCGTTGACCTCGATCTCGTTACTCATTTCCATGCTTGAAAGTCCTCCACAGTCACATCGATTCCGAACACTTCAAGACCATGCTTGCAAGTCCTGAACAGTGTCAAAATCCACCGGTTCTCCGGCACAGGATACTTCCGTAACCTGCTCGGGCCTCATTTGCATGAGCATTCTGGCCCCCACATCCCCGCTAGTGGGCAGCAGCGGCCAGACCGCCGCCCCCAGCTTCACCGGGGGGCTGCGGCGCCCCTTATAAACGGCGGTTACCAGATCGCCCTCGACCTCAGCCACCGCCCGCCACGACTCAGCCCCCACGAGGGGCTGGTCGCCCAACCCGATCACCACCGCGTCGTGACCGTCATTCTCGGCGGTGAACACCCCAGCCCGCAGCGAGGTGGCTTGGCCCAGTTCCCAGGAGTGGTTCTCCACCAGCACCACCCCGTCGGGGATCAGGTCGCGCAACTCCACCGCCCCGGTCACGATGTACACCGCGTCGAGCCCGGCCTCCAGCGCGGCATCGAGGGCGTGTTGCACCACGGTCTTGCCCCGAAACGGAGCTCGCAGCTTGTGGGTGTCTCCCCCGAAACGGGTGCCAGCACCCGCGGCCAACACAATGGCGGCGGTGGTCATGACCGCGCCCCCTCAATCAGATTGGTTTCGATGGTCATGGTCCGAACACCTCGCCGTTGGGGTGGAATGCCGACCAGGCGAACCAGAACTCGTTGGTGTGTACTACCGGGGCGAGGGTGGTCCCGGCCAACTCCCCTTCGACCGCTTGGCCGAGCACGTTCCAGATCGAGCCGGTGCGGTTGTCGGCGAAGCGTCCGTTGCCTAAGGGTGAGAACTCAAGCGGCTCACCGTCGACCCGCCGGTCGAAGGCCAGGGCCGCCCCCACGTCCGCGCCGCCCGCAGTGACGGGGGAATCCAGCGCATCGGCGGTGCCCGGCGACCACAGCACCACCACTGGAACCCCGGCCACGGTGTCGTTCACCGCTTCGTTGGCCTGCACCACGCTGAACGGGTAGGCCTTGTCATGGTCGTTCACCGTCACCCCGACGGTGCGCTCCAGCGCAGGGTAGCGATCATCCAGGATGGTGGAGTCGAAGAACCCGGGAATGGGCGCTGACCGAGAGGTGTACTGCACATAGGGATTGCGGCCATAACTGCTGGCGGGACGGCCGGGCGGCGCCAGCACCACACCGTCGGGATAGCCGGCTTTGAAGTCGCTCCACGACACGATGGCCGACGGGATCACGTCCAGGCGGTGGCCGGCGAAGGCCCCCACCAGGCCTTCGCCACCGATCTGCTGCCACAACGACTCGGTGGCGTCGTCCCACATCACCAGGTCGCTATTGCGGAGCAGCCCGGAGGTGCCAAAGCGAAGGCGCTGGCCGTTTACCACCGGGTCGAACACCAAAGCGCTGTTGCACAGCGGGCAGTAGGTGACCAGCACTGGTCGGCCATCGATCTCATCGTTGACGATCTCGTGGACGATGAGCATGGCGAGCGGATAGAAGCGGGCGGTATCCCCCACAACCAGCAGCAGGCCAGGTTCAGGGTCGGACCAACCGGCCTCTGATGCCGGGGCAAACTCGGGATTGTCGATGGGCGGGATGCGGTCGCGGATGGGAATCACCTGGATGCCGATGCGCAGCTCGTTTAGGTCGATGGTGCGGGTGGACCAGTCTGTGGCCCAATCACGCGACACGAAGGCCAGATCCCCGGTGGGGCCGTCGCCCCCGGTGATCACTGTTGGGGTGGGCAGGGCAGGAATCGGAGCAGGTGTGAGAGAGATATCGGCAGCAGCCGTCGCCGTGGACCCCGCGGTAGGGCCGGGAGCCTGGGTTGCGGTGGCAGTGGGCGATTGCGGAGCGGCGGTGGGAGCAGCGACCGGTTCAGAGCTGCCACAGGCCGAGAGCACCAGCGCCGCCGCTACCAGCGGGGCGAGATGCTTCATCCCTCAGCCGGTTGGCGGTGGATGGGGCCTTCGCTGTCGCGCAGCGACGGAGCGGTGTGGCCAGTGCGGTTGGCGATGATCTCGGCGCACACCGAGATGGCGGTCTCTTCGGGGGTGCGGGAGCCGATGTCCAGCCCGATGGGAGCCATGAGCCGGTCGATTCCCTTCTGGTCTACCCCCACCTCGTGCAACCGCTCCAAGCGGGTGGCGTGGGTCCGGCGGCTGCCCATGACCCCGATGTAGCCCACGTCGGTGGCCACGGCCCGCTGCACGGCGGGCACGTCGAATTTGGGGTCGTGGGTGAGGATGCACACCGCGTCGTGGGGGCCAAGCCGGTCGCCGTAATGGTCAAACACCTCGTCGGGCCAGGCAACCATCACCCGGTCGGCCATGGGGAACCGCTTGACGGTGGCGAACACCGAGCGGGCGTCGGCCACGATCACGTTGAACCCCAGCAGCTTGCCGGCCCGGGCCAGCGCGGCAGTGAAGTCCACCGCCCCGAAGACGAGCATGATCGGCGGGGGCGAGAACGACTCAATGAACACCGACACATCGGTCTCGCGGGCCTGCCCCTCGGCGCCATAGTGGCGCACGCCGGTGCGGCCGGCGGCCAGCTCCCCTACCGCGTCCCGGCTCACGATCCGGTCGAGCTCGGGATGGCCCAGCGTGCCGAGGACGTCGCCGTCGGGCTCCACCACCAGCTTGGCCCCGGCGTTGTGGCCCTCGATGACGGTGGCCAGCGCCACCGGCCGCTCGTCCACGATGGCCTCCCGAAGCCGGTCGTAGAGTTCGGACACCGCTACCAGTCCAGAGGCTCGATGAACAGGTGGATGGTGCCTCCGCAGGTGAGCCCTACTGCGAAAGCCTCGTCGTCGCTGTAGCCGAAGCTGACCATCCGCCGCTCACCAGTTTCGAGGATGTCGAGGGCCTCGGCCACTACCGCGCCCTCCACGCAACCCCCCGACACCGACCCGATCACGTCGCCGTTGTCGCTGACGGCCATGGCCGCGCCGGGGTCTCGGGGGCCGGAGCCCTCCACGTTGACCACCCGGGCCAGCGCCACTTGCCGGCCTTCGGCCCGCCAAGTGTTCAAGTCGGCCAAGATCTCTTTCATCCAGATGCTCCGATCAGGAGAGATGGTTCCGCCGGAGCCTGGTCATCGGCCAGCACCGCGGCGAGGCGCTCCAACGAGTGCAGCGAATGGCCCTCGATGAAGTCGTCGATGTGAGGCAGGGCGGCGGCCATACCCTGGGCCAAGGGCTGGTAGCCGGGGGTGGCCTTCAGCGGATTCACCCACACGAGTCTATGGGTCACCCGGTGCAATCGGGCCATCTGCTCGGCCATCACCTCCGGGCTTCCCCGATCCCAGCCGTCGCTCAAGATGACCACGGTGGCCCCCCGGGCCATGCCCCGGATGCCCCACAGATCGTTGAACTCGGCCAGGGTGTCGCCCAGGCGGGTGCCGCCCGACCAGTCGCTTACTGCATCGGCTGCCTCGCTCAGCGCCCGGTCGGGATCCCGTGATGACAACTCCCGGGTGATGCGGGTCAGCCGAGTGCCGATGGTGAACACCTCCACGCGGCGCCGGCCCACCACCGCGGCGTGAACGAAGCGGATGAGCGCCCGGGCGTAAGACTCCATCGAACCGGAGATGTCCAGCAACAACACCACCCGGCGAAGCCGCTCCCCAGGCTCGGTGTACCAGCGCCGCACCGGCTCCCCCCCACTGCGGATGGCGGCCCGCACCGTGCGGCGCAGCTCGGGATGCCCAGCGGTGCGGTGGGTGCGGCGGCGACGACGGGATCTACGGGTGCCTCCGATGCGAGCCATGGCCGCCATGAGCCGGTGGGCCTCATCGAGCTCATCGTCGGTGAAGTCGGCGAAGTCCTTGTCGCGCAGCACTTCGTGGCGGCTCCATCGCAGGGTGAGGGTGGGATCACCGGGGTCTTCGTCGCCCCCGTCGTCTTCGGCCTCGTCGTCGCCGTCGTCGTCCACCACCAGGGTGATGGGCTGAGTGACCTCAACTACCGGCGTGGCCACCAGCTGCTGGGCGCCGTAGTAGGCGTCGAATATCTTGTCGTAGAGCTCGATGTCGTCGGGCTCAGTTACCAACGTGGCCCGACCGGCCCAGTACACCGCGCTGCGCTGGTCCAGGCCCACCGCGCCGAGCGCCTGGTAGTAGTTCACCGACGACCCCACGGCCACGTCGATACCCGCGCCTCGAAGGGCGTTTACGAAACCGACCGCGACTTCGTCAGCCCGCACGGGCGATGGCCTGGTCGATCAGACCAGCGATGCCCTGGTCGACCACCCGCTGCTGGTCTTCTCGGTACTTGAGCACCGATCCCAGACTGGCCTGGGTGATCTCAGGGGTCAGCTCGGCGGCGCCGAGTCGGCCCAGCGCCAGACTCCAATCGATGCTCTCGGCCACGCCAGGAGGCTTGTACAGGCCCAGCTCTCGGAAGGTGGCCACCGCAGCGGCCACCTGCCGGGCCAGCATCTCGCTCACCCCGGGCGCCCTCCGGCCGATGATGGCCACCTCCCGCTCGAAGCCGGGATGCTCCACCCAGTGGTACAGGCATCGCCGCTTGAGAGCGTCGTGCACGTCGCGGGTGCGGTTGGAGGTGATGATGACTCGGGGGGGCGTGGTGGCCGCGAACCGGCCGATCTCGGGCACGGTCACCGCATAGTCCGACAGGATCTCCAGCAGGAACGCCTCAAACTCGTCGTCGGCCCGGTCTACCTCGTCGATCAACAGCACCGGAGGCGGGCCCTCGACACCGGCGATGGCCCGCAGCAGGGGTCGCCTGATCAAAAAGCGCTCGGAGTAAAGCTCGTCTTCCAGAGCATCGGCGGTCTCCCGGGTGGCGCCGCCGGTGGCCTCTGCGGTACGCAGGTGCAGGAGCTGGCGGGAGTAGTCCCACTCGTACACCGCCTGGGCCACGTCGATTCCCTCGTAGCACTGGAGGCGGATCAGCTCCCCGCCGGTCCAGGCGGCCAGGGCATTGGCCGTCTCGGTCTTGCCCACGCCGGGCTCGCCCTCTAGAAGCAGAGGGCGGTTCAGGGTCATGGCCAAGAACACGGCGGTGGCCAACCCCTCGTCGGCCAGGTAGTCACAGCCCGCCAGCCCGTCGGCCACCTCGGCAGCCGTTACGGGCTCAGAACTCATAGCCCACCTCGGCGGCCGAAGAAGGCTGAGGGCCCAGAGGCTGGGCGTTAGCGTCCAGCGGCTTCGAGCGCCCGGCGGGTGAGCACCCGGGCGAGGTGCTCCCGATACTCGGGCCCGGCGTTCAGGTCAGATGGCGGGTTGGTGCCCTCGGCCGCTGCTTCGGCCGCGTCGGAGGCCGATGCGCCTCCGGCGAGGGCAGCTTCCACACCGGCGGCCCGGACAGGAATGCTGTCCATGTTCACGAGGCCCACGCCGGAGTTGCCGTTGGCCACGATGGCCGAAACGCCCACGATGGCCCAATCTTGGGCTCGGCGGTTGAACTTCTGGAAGCCCCACGTGGCGTCGGGCATCTTGGGCACCCGGATCTCGGTGAGCAACTCGTCGTCGCCCAGAGCGGTCTCCAGGAAACCGGTGAAGAAGTCGTCGATGGCGATCTCCCGCTCGCCGCCCGGCCCCCGCGCTACCAAGGTGGCCCGCATGGCCAGCATCACCGACGGCAGGTCGGATGCCGGATCGCCGTGAGCGATGGAACCACCGATGGTGCCCCGGTGGCGCACTTGGGGATCGCCCACGTGACTGGTGGCCTCGGCCAAGAGCCCGGCCTGCGACTGCACCAGCTCGCTGGTCTCCACGTCGCGGTGGCGGGTGAGGGCGCCGATGGCTAGGTGGTCGCCGGCGTCGTTGATGTAGCTGAGGTCGTCGAGGCGGCCGATGTCCACCAGCACTGCGGGGGTGGCCAGCCGCAGCTTCATGAGCGGCAGCAGGGAGTGGCCGCCGGCCAGCAGCTTGGCCTCGTCGCCGTGCTCGGCCAGCGCAGCCAGCGCCTCTTCAGCCGATCCGGCCCGGATGTAATCGAATGCCGCAGGAATCATGACGAGGCCTCCGCACAGTGCAAAACCGCTTTGACGATGTTGTGGTACCCGGTACAGCGGCACAGGTTGCCCTCGAGCCCAATGCGAACCTCCCGCTCGGTGGGATCGGGGTTCTCATCCAGCAGCGAGACGGCGGCCATGACCATGCCCGGCGTGCAGTAGCCGCACTGGAGGGCGTGGCACTGGCGGAACGACTCCTGCATGGGGTGGAGCACGTCGCCGTCGGCCAGGCCCTCGATGGTCAAGAGGTCTTGCCCGTCGGCCTGCACGGCCAGCATGGTGCAGGATTTCACCGACTCGCCGTTCACATGGATAGTGCAGGCGCCGCACGAGGAGGTGTCGCACCCGATGTTGGTGCCGGTGAGGCCAACCACGTCGCGGATGTAGTGAACCAGCAGCGTGCGCGGCTCCACGTCATGCGAGTGGCTGTCCCCATTGATGGTGACCGTTACTTCCACGGCATCTCCCTAATCGTCTTCCGGGTCCGCGAGGAAATCTAGTACACCCACCCCCGCTCTGGTCACCCCGTAGGGCTAACCATGCCTGCAACTACTTGATGACCGAACACGCGGTCTAGATCACGCACTAGAACATTACGAGTCAGACAACCGAAACACTGGAGTCTGTGGCCCGCCATGACTGTGATTGAACAACAGAGGGGAGTAGGACTGCCAGAGCAGGGCAACCTGGTCCGAGTACGTGACCGGTTTTGGGTGGTGGAGTCGGTAATTCCGTCTCGGATGCTCCCCACTACCGGAAACGGAGACAGCACGGCAGCACACAATGCAGTGCGGTTGGTGCCAGTGGACGACAAGGGCAGCCCCGATCCCCTTACCGTTTACTGGGAACTCGAGCCCGGTACCGAGATCCGACCTCAAGCCTCACTACCCGACCCTGCTGACGGCCTCGACGACAGCGAGACCTTCGGCGCGTTCCTAGATGCCGCCCGCTGGGGCGCGGTGGCCGCCGCTGACCCAACCGCGTTCCAGTCGCCCTTCCGAGCGGGAATCGACATCAAGGACTACCAGTTGCTGCCGCTGGTCAAGGCGCTGGCCATGCCCCGGGTCAGCTTGCTAATCGCCGACGATGTGGGCCTGGGCAAGACCATCGAGGCCGGCCTCATCGCTGAGGAGCTCGTGTTGCGTGGCCAAGCCCGCAAGATCATGGTGGTATGCCCGCCCAGCCTTTGCGGGAAGTGGCAGCGGGAGATGCGAGACAAGTTTGGCCTGGCATTTGAGGTGGTCAACAGGGAGTACGTCAGCAGACTCCGCCGAGAGCGGGGCGTCGGCGTCAACCCGTTCCGATCGCATCCTCGGCTCATCGTGTCGCTGGAGTGGCTGAAGCTAGAACCTCAACTCCGCCGATTCGACGAGTTCCTCCCGCCCGACTCCAATACCTATCCCCGAGCCTTCGACCTGCTCATCGTGGACGAGGCCCACCTGATAGCCCCTGCTGCGGTGGGCAACTACGCCCAACCGTCCCTTCGCACTGCGGCGCTGCGGAAGCTAGCCCCCCACTTCGAGCATCGGCTGTTCCTCACTGCCACCCCGCACAACGGCTACCGCAACTCGTTCGAGTCGCTAATGGAGACACTCGACCCCAACCGCTTCGCCACTGGGGTGCCGGTGTCAGACGTGGACCGCGACGCAGTGATGGTTCGCCGCCTGAAGTCACACCTGCGATAACTGCTGGACGAAGACCAAGCCGACTTTCCTACTCGGAATATCCAAGCCATCGAAGTCGCCTTTGGCGACGCTGAGCGGGAGATGTTCCAACTGTTGGACGAGTATGCCGCCGCCCGTCGGTCCACCGCTTCCACTCCCGCTGAGCAAGCCGCTGCCCGGTTCATCACCCTTCTGCTGAAGAAGCGGCTGCTGTCGTCGCCCGCGGCATTCAAGCTCACTCTCGACCGGCACATCAAGACCCTGGACGAGGCCTCCCCGCGAGCCGCCTCGGCCGAGGCGGTGGAAGAGGCCGCCGCCACACTGGACGCCGAGGTGGACGACGATGCCACGCTGGAGGAATTGGAGCAGGAGGCGCTGGACATTGCTGCCACCGCCCTGCCCGATACCGAGATTCGCGACCAAGAGCTACTGGCCCGGCTGCGAGCCCGAACGCTCCCTTACGGATCGCCAAGGCAGATACTGGACAAGCTCAGCCAGCACGCCGACCGCAACTGGCGGCGTCCCGACGCCAAGACTCAGACTTTGATCGACTGGA
Source organism: Acidimicrobiia bacterium (assembly GCA_022827725.1). Lineage (GTDB taxonomy): Bacteria > Actinomycetota > Acidimicrobiia > Acidimicrobiales > Bin134 > Poriferisocius. The sequence continues at coordinate 92,719 of JAJEIJ010000022.1, read as the reverse complement.
TCGCGGAGACCTGCTTCTCCGACGACACCTGGAACAACGAGCGGGTCATCGTCTTTACCGAGTACCGGGCCACGCTCAACTACATCCACGAGATGCTGACCACCCCCCACACCGACCGGCCGCCTATGCGCGACCGGGTGGAGGTGTTCCACGGTGGAACCGACCTGGACGACCGGGATCGGATCATCCGGGAGTTCAACTACGACCCCGAGGTCACCAAAGTACGGGTACTGCTGGCCACCGACGCCGCCTCCGAGGGGATCGACCTTCACGGAGCCTGCCATCGGCTGGTCCATGTCGAGGTGCCGTTCAACCCCAATCGAATGGAGCAGCGCAATGGACGGGTTGATCGACACGGCCAGAAGTCTCCCCATGTGGACATCTTCCACTTCACCTCCCCTGCCGACGACGATAACTCAATCGGCTACGACCACGCTTTCTTGCTCCGCGTAGCCCAAAAGGTGGACGAGATTCGCGACGACCTGGGCACAGTGTCATCGGTACTAGCCGAGCGGATTGAGGCCCGGATGCTGCGCTCCGGTGATGACAACCTCGACTTGGATGCCGTCTTGGCTGCCCGCCGGGACAGGGCCTTGACTGATCTAGCCAAGCTCAAGCGAGATTTCACCGAGCAGCTGGGCCATGTCCGGCAGCGCTACCGCGACAGCGTGGCCGAGCTGGAGCTTTCGCCTGAGAGCGTGGAGCGGGCCGTAAGGGTAGGGCTGCGAATATCCAATCAGCCCCAGCCCATTCCTAAAGTCCTACAGAGGCCCAACGGCCCCGCGACGGTCTTCAAAATACCCGACCTGTCGGGCACATGGCCCGAGACGCTGGTCGGCCTCCACGATGAGGTAGCCGACCGGCGTCTTCCAGTCACGTTTGACGCCGAAATTGCTTCTGGGCGTGATGACATCGCCTACCTCCACTTGGGGCATCCACTGGTGGCCCGATGCCTGCGGACTCTGCGGTCTCAGGTATGGGGAGCATCCGTGGACCGCTCCATCAATCGTGCCGCTATCCGCTACGCCGACGTGGACGAGGCAGTCGCTGTGGCCCATATCCGTATAGTGGTCAACGGCGCTGACGGCTCGACCCTGGACGAGGTCATCGAACCGGCTGCTGTTCGGGTGAGCGGTCGCCAAGGCCGGCTCAACGTGGGCGAGACCCAAACCGTGGTGGCCGCGGGCCGCGGCGACGCCCCGCCCCCTGGGTATATCTCCAATAAGTACGTTGATCAGTGGGAACGAGTGAGGCCCGCATTGGAACAGGCCCTCGCCGCTCGCGCCAACGAAGTCCGCGACCAGCGAGAACGGCGCCTGGATACCAAGCGCGACCGGGAGGCCGCTCGGCTCCAAGGAACGTTGACCGACCTCAAGACCTCCATTCAGAGGCGACTTGACGAGCTGGAGTCCAGCCCCGACACCGAACAGCTCCGCCTGTTCGACGCTGAGGAGCGGGAGCAATTCGAGGCTGACATCGCCGCGCTTCGCCGTCGGATCGACCAGATCGACGACGACATTGCCACAGAGATCAAGAACCTTGAAGAACGCTACAGAGTGCGGGACATCCACTGGTTTCCGGTGGCGGTCGAGGTCGTCGTCCCGCTCGGAGAGATGTGATGGCTGTTTCCCGGCAAGTCGCCATCACCCACGAAGACTGGCTGAACCTGTGCGACCCCGAACCACCCTGGTTCACCCTGCCGGTGATGAAGCGGGCTTTCCCAGAGGGGCTGCACCCGGTATCCAGCGCCATCAGAGCCGAGCACAAGGTCCGTTGGGACGAGGTTTGCGACTCCGACGACCGCACTGAATATGTCGACTGGCTGCTGCGGAACGTTCTGGGCTGGGTAGGTCACTACCGCACAGGCGACGACCTCCCAGAAGACTTGGCCGCCGGGGTCGCCGAGCAGGGCGTAACGGTGGCACCCACCGGGACGTATGTTCCCCCAGCTCCGGCACCCGTCGGTCTATTCGGCGACATCGACTCCGATCAATCCGAGCCTGCCCCGCAAGTGCTGGTGTTCGTCCTGGCCGCGGGCACCGACCCGGCCAGTCGTCCCAGAGACGGCTGGTCCGCCAACCACATCCAGCGGGCGGCCAAATGCTGTCGCCACTTCAAGGTTCCATTGGCCTTGGTCACCGATGGCGACCATCTGACACTGATCCACGCCAGCCCAGACCATGCCACCGGCTGGGGCACATGGCGGGCATCGGTGTTCGCCACCGAGCCGGTGCTGCTGGACTCCTTCTCAACAATGCTGGGGGCTCGCCGCTTCACCGCCGTGACAGAAGACGACAGCCCATCTGCCCTTTTGGCCAAATCGGTTGGATCGCAAGCGGAGGTGACCGATCAGCTCGGCTTCCAAGTCCGCCGAGCGGTCGAACTGCTGGTGAGCGCCATCTCCCGAGCCGACCGCAGCCGAAACGGCACCCTGCTGGCCGATGTCGAGCCGGAACAGGTGTACGAGGCCGCGGTCACCGTGGTGATGCGGTTGGTGATCTTGCTGGTGGCCGAAGAGAACGACCTGCTGCCCACCGATGACGAGCAATACCGCCACCTCTACGCCGTCCACACCCTGCACGAGAGCTTGCAACGCGAGCAGGGCGAGAACCCCGAGGCCATGGAGGCCCGGCACTCGGCCTGGCACCGGCTGCTGTCCACCGCTCGGGCAGTACATTCCGGAGTCCAGCACCATCACCTGTCAGTTCCGGCATATGGCAGCTCCTTGTTCGACCCCGACCGATTCGGATTCTTGGAAGGTCGAACTCCTGGCCAGAGCTGGCGCGAGAGCACCGGCACTCCCATCGAAGTCACCGACTCCGATGTGCTTGCCATCCTCAACGCTCTCCTGATGCTGCGGTTCCACTCCGCCTCCGGCGGCACCGACACTCGCCGCCTGTCCTACCGCCAAGTGGAGGTGGAGCAGGTGGGCCACGTCTACGAAAAGCTGTTGGACCACAGCGTTCTGGTGGCCGACGGCCCGGTGCTGGGCTGCGAGGGCAGGCGGGGCGACGAACCAGAGGTGCCCCTGCGCGACTTGGAAGAAGCCCAGATGGACAGCGAGGACGCGCTGCTCGCGTTCCTCACCGACAAGAAGGGCAGCGACGGTCACTACGTGGGAACCCGCGCCCGGGTCAAGAAAATGCTGGAAGACGAGGTGCCCGCCTCTCGGCTGGCCGAGTTGCGGGCAGCATGCGGCGGTGACGCCGATCTGGTGGAGCGAATCAAACCGTTCGCCAACCTGTTGCGGCTTGACCTGCGGGACCGCCCGGTGGTGTTCCTGCCCGGTGCGGTGTATGTGACTGAGACAGGAAGCAACCGGGCTTCGGGCACGGCCTACACCACCAGAGAACTGGCCGAAGAAGTGGCCAAGTACGCCCTTCAACCGCTGTGCTACTCCCCCGGCCCCCAAGACACCGCGGATGCCAACCAGTGGCGGCTGCGTTCCTCCCCAGAACTGCTGAAACTGAAGGTATGCGATCCCGCGGTGGGCTCAGGGGCTATCCTGGTGGCTGCTTGCCGCTACTTGGCCGATCGGTTGGTGGAGGCGTGGGCCATCGAGGGTGACCCCAGAGCGGCTCAGCAAATCACCGCCGACGACCCCAACCGCCAAGCCGTGGTGGTTGATGCCCGACGACTAGTGGCTGAGCGGTGCTGCTACGGCGTGGACCGCAACCCGATGGCCGTAGAGATGGCCAAGCTCTCCATGTGGCTCACCACTCTGGCCAAAGACCGCCCGTTCACCTTCTTGGACCACGCCATCAAGTCTGGCGACAGCCTTCTGGGAATCTGGGACTGGGATCAACTCCGCTACCTCCACATGGACCCTGACGCCGGCCGCCGGAGGGATCGCGCCTTCAGCTGGATGGTTGGTGAACGCGATGCGCTGGAACTGCTGCAAGACCGACTAGATGAAGCCGCCCTTCTGCGGATGGAGCTTCAGAGCCGTACCACCAACTCAATCGGAGACTTGGACCGCAAGGCTGACCAGAATGCCCGGAGTGAGCGGTTGCTCCATAGTTTGGGAGCCACAGCCGACCTGGTTGTCGGAGCGGCTTTGGCCTCATCACAAGACCGCAACCCGTCTGATGCACTGAATCAGGTCATCGAAGCCGACCTGTCAGCGCTGCAAGACCTGTTAACTGCTCTTGACACCACTGAAGAACACGCCGCGCTCAAAGTCGCCCAGCGGCGGTCAATGACGCGACTTGACGCCGGACGCCCTGAGGATGCTCCGAATCGACGGTCTCTTCACTGGCCTATCGCTTTCCCGGAGGTGTTTGCCGACAAAGGCCGATTCGACGCCATGGTCGGCAATCCGCCCTTCATCGGCGGCCAACGCCTGTCAGGAGCTGCCGGTGGGGACTATCGAGAGCACCTCGTCAAATGGACAGCAGAGAGTGCCAAAGGCTCTGCCGACTTGGTCGCCTACTTTTTTCTCCACGCCGAAAAGGTCGGTCGATCACTGGGCTATCTGGCAACCAACACCATCGCCCAAGGCGATACAAGTGAGGTAGGTCTCGCTCAATTGATCGACCGAGGTTGGACAATTCACAGAGCGATATCATCAACTCCATGGCCAGGCCATGCATCACTTGAGATCGCGAAACTCTGGATGTCGGCAGCAAGCTGGCATGGGCAGAAACTTCTCGACGGCCGCTGGGTCGGTGGAGTTGATGAAATGCTCTACCCGGCTAGCCGGTCGAATTGGCGCAAGCAGCGACTGGCCGCAAATAAGGATCAATCATTTCAAGGGTCGATCGTGCTGGGGATGGGATTCACAATGAGCCCTGAAGAAGCTCAAACACTTATTGAATTAGATCAGCACAATGAGGAGATACTGTTTCCTTACCTTGGCGGACATGATCTGAATCAGAGTCCCACTCATACCGCTTCCCGCTATGTCATCAATTTCTTTGATTGGTCTGAAGAACAGTCACGGACTTACAAAGACTGTTTTCGCATTATAGAGCAAGGAGTAATGCCAGAACGACAGCGACGGAAACCGAATGGAGAATACGCACTTAGAGCACCTCTACCAAGTAGGTGGTGGCAATACGCAGAAAAACGACCAAAACTGTACCGCACTATTGCCAGGATGGATAGAGTCATTGTCATAGCACTTGTCAGCAAAACAGTAGTACCAGTATTCATACCCACAGGCCAGGTATTCTCTCATAAATTGGGCGTCTTTCCATACGATGATTGGTTCTACTTGGGTATTTTGTCCAGCGGATTTCATTTTCGATGGGTAGTTAGATATTCGTCCACCCTTAGAACAGATACCAATTATTCCCCTTCAGAAGTGTTCGAGACGTTTCCTCAACCTCACAACTCGGACTCAGTGTCTGAAGCCGCAGAAGCTCTCGACAATCACCGTCGTCCGCTCATGGTTGCTAAGCAGATTGGCTTAACCACGTTATACAACCGAGTCCACAACCCCGATGACCGGGATCCAGCCATCGGAAAGATGCGTCGTCTGCACAACAATCTCGACTTTGCCGTGCGGGATGCCTACGGCTGGCACGACATCGAGCTTGACCACGGATTTCACAATGTCCGGGGCGCCGGACTTCGGTTCACGTTCGCCCCCGAAGCCGCCGACGAGATTCTGGAGCGCCTACTAGAACTCAACCGCGACCGCTTCCTCGCCGAAGTAGAAGCCGGACTCCACGGTAGGGCCAATACCAACGACCTCGCACCCCTTGGCGGCCTCTTCCAAGACCTCGACACGGAGAATGAAGAGGCCACCGCATAGCCCGAGAGCTGACGGAGGTCGTTGACATCGGCCCCGACAGCAACTGTCACCCCTCCCGGTAGAGTAGGCCCAGCTATCGGTTGACCTGCGACCTCCAAGAGACCTCCTGGGAAAGGGAAGAATTGCAGCATCACTCCCCCGCAGAGTCCATCCCGCGCGACACGATGGGCTGACGTTGCTATCGCGAGAACAGCGGGCGTTCGTAGATCACGCCCGGCAGGGCCACGCCCGGCTCTTGGCGGGACCTGGAACCGGAAAGAGCTTCGCCAGCGTCGCGTTCCTAGAGAACCTGGCAATCATGGGCGATCCGCCGAGATGCCACATGATCACGTTCACGCGTGCCGCCACCCAGGAACTTCAGGAGAAGTTCTCGAATGCTGAGGTTGCCATCACCGAGCGCCCACCCTCTACAGCCCATTCGTTCGCTCTGTGGTTATTAATGCGCAGGCATCATGAGAGGCTCCGTATGGCTGACGATTGGGAGAAGCGTCACCTCGTTGAGGAAGCGGTGGTGGCTCGGATGAAGGCATCCGGCCACACTGTGACGGTCGACCAAGCGAGGAAGCTAACCAATGAGATGGCGTCAGGCTGGCAGTCCTTAAACGAGGAGCAGATTCTGCTGTCTGATTTGGATCCTGTTCTCGCGGAGGGCTTCAGAGGCGCGTGGATGGAAGCGCAGCGGACATTGGACTTCGTCCATGTCAGCGAGATCCCCTACAAGGCAGTTCAGCTTGTCGAAGACGTGGGCATTGACGACCTGGATCTAGACGTCCTCGTCGTTGACGAGTTCCAAGACCTGAATGCCGCAGAAGTCCGCCTGCTCAGGCTTCTGGCAGATCATATCCAGATCATCGCCATTGGCGATGACGACCAGTCCATATATTCCTGGCGCAATGCCGCCCCCAGCGCCCTCTTGGAGTTTTGCAACGAATACCGCGCGGCATCCTTCCAACTTACGAAGTGCTATCGCTCTCCCTCAGCCGTCCTCAATCCTGCCCTCGAGGTCATCGGAGCGATGCCGGGGCGCCAAGCGAAGGCCCGGCTCGTGCCAAGCGATCCAGGCCGCATCGGAGTCTTCGCCCAGCTTCGTTTCGCAAACTCGGCCCAAGAGTTCGACGGAGTAGTCGAGATCGTCAAGAAGCGATTAGCAACCGGAATCGAGCCAGATGAAATCGCCATTCTCGTTCGCTCCAGTGCTGACAAGTTCCGAAAGGAAATGCTGGGCCGATTCGAGGCCGAAGGGATCCAGGTCACGAATTCCGACTGGATAAAGAATGCACTCCAAGAGACCGAAGTGCGCAGGCTGGTGGCGTTTGCCCGCCTGATCGCAGATCCATCGGATTCCCTCGCGTGGATGGGCTTGCTCCACGTAACGTCGGGGATCGGAAACGTCACTCTCATGCGGATCTATGGCTTTGCCTGCGAAGAAGTGGTCTCCTTCGGCGCGGCAATCGAAATGGGGCGTTCCACAGGATTCGAATTTTTGAGCAACGCGCCGCGAACCAAGGTCGTCGACGCGGTGGAGAAAATCCACGCCGTCCTGAGCGACCTCCGCGGCGAGCAAGAAGGCGCCCTGCTCGACGAACGCGGCTGGGGTGGTTGGCTGGTCGAACACGCCATAAAGAACACCCTCTCCGAGGATGCCGTGACGATTCTTGAAAGCGTGGGAGCGCAAGTCGCCCTATCGGCGACCAGCGGACACGATGCGGGCCTCGGGGGATTTATTAATCAACTCCAGCCGCTAGCTCATGACCTTGCCGACACCCAAGAGGGTGCCGTTCGGCTGATGTCGATGGCCCAGTCAAAGGGGCTGACGGTCAATACCGCGATCTTGATGGCAGTCGACGACGACACAATCCCGCTCCCCTCGGGCCACGAGGATGAGGAACGCCGGATTCTGTACGTAGCAATGACACGAGCCAGCGAATGCTGCATCATCACCACCGCCACCTACCGACACGGAGCCACAGCCAGAATCGGGTCGGCAGGGAATCATAGACGCAGAAGGACGAGATTCCTCCAAGGACTTCCGCCCAATGTCCCAGCCCCACAAGACGGTCCGAGCTTCATCAAGACCCTCTAGTTCGACACCTCTCTCTGCGATTTTGCAGATTGATCGCAGGTCTACGGCTTGGGCTCACATCTATCCAGAAGACGGTTGAAATCCACGGGGAACCTAGGTACCGTGGACGCAATTCCCCGGAGCCGCGAATGCCGTATGGCATGCGTCCGGGGTTTTGCCGTTCTGGGACAACCTGTGGCTTGCACCGAATCCGTCATCGGGCTGATACCCCAGAGCCATCGGCGCTATCGGTCGGCCTGCGACCCCCACCAACCTGACTGTCAATGTTTGTTGGCAAAAGGACAATGGACAACCATTCTGCCAGAGTTGACATCGCGGCCAGCGCCCGCAAGCACGGTGTCACCGATGAAGACATGAGGCATGCAGTGAGGCACTACTGGACGATACACAGCACCGACGACCCTTCAATTGCGACCTATATTGGACCCTCTATGAGTGTTCAACCCCTCGAGGTCGTTGTGGTTCATGACGCTGATGGCGCAGTGATCATCCATGCCATGCCAGCCCGGCGGAAGTTTCTGCAATGAAGGAGGAGCAAATGGACCAAGATCGCGAAGAGTGGCTCGCAGAGAAGCTGGCCGCGTTCGAGAAGTGGGCTGACGAGGTCGACCCGGCAGACCTCAAGCCCGCACCGTTGGAGTCGATGGGTGTGATTGCAGCCTGGATCAATCAGCAAGAAGGGATCAACGAAGCTCTGGCTCGAGCGGTGGCCGAAGCCCGCGCACGAGGAGTCACCTGGACGCAGATCGGGGAGATACTGGAGGTTTCAGAGCAGGCTGCCCGCCAAAAGTACGGCACCAGAGTCGCGGCTCAGTCCTAGTCGTAGGGCTGGATTCAATTGCCAGAGTCCCCGGTGAACGCCACCGCCCTGCCTAATTGGGCTCCGCAACCAGCGGCTATCCGCTCAGAGTTGGTGCGGCGGGTAAGCGCCGACCTCCGTGGCCCGCTGGACGGGGCAGACGAGATAATCCGCGGCTTCCAGCGGGAAGACGGCACTTGGGCACCGCCCGGACGGGTGAACGACCGCTACTTGGTGGGAAAGCTGGCCCCACAGGGAACGGTGGCCCGCGATCCCGAGCGCACCGACGACCCCGGAACTGGCGATGAGGATCCGGCCCGGGGCAGCCATGACGGCAGAGTGGCCCAGCGGGTGCTGGCCCAGTCCTCCATTGGGCTCACTGCGGTTGTGTCCGCCGACACGAATGAGCTGTTAGCCCGATGTCGGTGGGGGCAATACACACGAGAGGAAGAACTTCGAGACGATGGCACCGCCGCCCGAGTGTGGCAGCGGTTGCCAATCGACCTCACGGTGTCGATCCCCATGCAGGAGGGCAGTATCGACCCGATTCCCGTGAACGACGACGGGGTGGTGCTGCGGGGCCGGATCGCTCCTGCTGCCAACCGAGAACTGCTGCTGGTGACGGTGTTCTTGTGCAATGAGCAGGAACCCGTCCGCATCAACAAGGACGAGCGTTGGCTGTTTCAGGTCAGCCTCGACCTCACCGCTCCCGATGGCTCGGCGGTGTTCTGCGGGCGGGAGGCTATGCACGTGGCATCCGCGGTGCCGGAGGCCGAGCGGGAGGAGACCGCCCAGCTTGACATGGCCTATCGCCACGAGGTGGAGCTGGCTGTTGGCCATGGAGTAGGCGTCGGCTGGCACCGCGAGCCAGGCACCCGTAGAGGCACCCGTGTGGGAACGGCAACTCTGCCGCGCCACGAAGTAGGCCGCACAGAAGCCCCCGTCGCGCACAGCACACCTCAGCTCTCCGGGCTCATTACCGACATGAAGACGCTGTCAGAACTGGATGTCGACGATTTGGCCGACGGACTCATGCCGCTGGCCGACGGCTATCGGGCTTGGCTGGACGACGAGATCAACCGAGCTGAGAACTTGGACGGCCACCATGATGCCGCCGCGGCAGCAATTGCCGAGGCGACAAGAGTGGCCGACGCGATTCGGGACGGGATCACGCTGCTGCAAGACAACCCCGACGCATTGGACGCATTCCGATTCGCCAATCAGGCGATGTCGCGTCAGCGAGTACACAGCGTGGCAGTCGGCGCGCGGCGCAACGACCCCAACTTGTCGCTGCGGGAGGCGTTGGCCAGCGCGGACATTCCGGCTAACCGGTCGTGGCGGCCCTTCCAGCTCGCATTCGTCTTGCTGTGCCTGCCTTCGCTCACCGATCCCGGCCATCCCGAGCGTAGCGGCGACACTGCGCTGGCCGATCTTCTCTTCTTCCCCACCGGAGGCGGCAAGACCGAGGCCTACTTGGGACTTGTGGCCTACACCCTGGCCATCCGACGACTTCAGGGGGTGGTGGGCGAAGGGGAAGACGCAGTGGACGGACGCGACGGCGTGGCCGTGATTATGCGCTACACGCTTCGGCTGCTCACCGCCCAGCAGTTCCAACGTGCCGCCACGCTGGTCTGCGCGGCTGAATTGCTGCGTCAACACCGAGCGGTGTCCGACAGCCGATACGAGGGTGTGCCGTTCCGTTTGGGCATGTGGGTAGGCGGCGGGGTCACGCCCAACCAGGACGGGGAAGCCAAGGAATGGGTAGAGGCTCAGCGTAGCCGGAGCAGGGGTTTTAGCGGCGCCAGCACCCCGCTCCAGCTCACCGAGTGCCCGTGGTGTGGCTACGCGCTCAGCGGTGGCCAAGACTGCCGCTACGACGAGCCCCACCAGCGTTTTCTGGTGTTCTGCGGTGATCCGGAATGCTCGTTCACCGCCAAGCAAGCTCCGGGCGAGGGCATCCCGGTGGTGACCGTGGACACCCAGGTATACCGACTGCTGCCTGCATTCGTGATCGCCACCATCGACAAGTTCGCGCAGCTTCCCTGGAACGGGGCCTTAGCAACTCTGTTCGGCAGGGTGGAGCAGCGGTGCGAGCGCCACGGCTATCGCAACCCCGACCTCGACCAGCGCCACCGGAACCAGTGGCAAGAGAGCAACAAGCACGTGGCCCGCGGGGAATTGCCCGCGGCGTCGACCGTAGACGTCTCACCCCGTCTGCGACCCCCGGATTTGATACTGCAAGACGAGATGCATCTGGTAACAGGGCCGCTGGGCACGATGGCCGGGCTGTATGAGGCTGCCATCGACCGTTTGGCTACTTGGAAATACAAAGGCCAGCAGGTCCGACCCAAGGTGGTGGCGTCTACCGCCACCGTCCGAAGGGCCGGCCAACAAGCCTGGGCGCTGTTCTGGCGGAAGCTGCGGGTGTTCCCACCTCCGGTGCTCGATGTCCGGCGGTCATTCTTTGCCGAGCAGATCGACCCCACCGATGAGGCACCGGGACGGTTGTATCTGGGCGTATGTGCCCATGGGGAGCGGCTCAAGCAAGTGGAGTTGCGGGTCTTCGCCTCGCTCATGGCCGCAGCCCAGGCCATGTACGAAGAACTGGACGATGAGAGTGAACGGGTGGATCCGTGGATGACCACCGTCGGTTACTTCAACGCCGTTCGAGAACTGGCCGGAATGCGCCGAATGGCCGAAGACGAATTGCGGTCGAAGCTGCGGAGAACCCGATTTACCCCCGGACTGGCTGATCGCACTCGGGTCATCTTGGAGGAGCTGACCTCTCGGGTGTCGTCCGAGGACATCAAGCAAATCCTCCGCCGACTGTTCAACACGTTTGATCCCGGGCGGGAGGACGAAGAGTATGCCCAGCGCCCACTCGACCTCTTGCTGGCCACCAACATGGTGTCGGTCGGCGTGGATGTGCCCCGGCTGGGATCGATGGTGGTAGTGGGCCAGCCCAAGGCCACCGCCGAGTACATCCAGGCCACCTCTCGCGTTGGACGCAGCGACGACGGCCCTGGCTTGGTCATAACCCTGTACAACTGGGCTCGGCCACGAGACCTATCCCACTTCGAGACCTTCTCCCACTATCACGCAACCTTCTATCGCCATGTGGAGCCGCTGTCGGTGACCCCATTCTCAGAGCGAGCCTTGGACAAAGGCCTGACCGGTGTGCTGGTGGCATCCGTCCGCCAACACGACACGGTATGGAATCCCAACTACACCGCTCGCTTGCTCGAACCAGATGACCCCCGCATCACCACCCATGTCGCCGACCTGTCCGAGCGAGCCGAAGCGGTGGCCAACAGCCCAAGCGCCGGCGAGTTGGTGCGGGTGATGGCCAGCCAGCGTCTGGAAGAGTGGGAACGTGAGAAATCGCTTCGCCCATATCTCGCCTATCAGGCTCGCCTTCGCGACGAAGTGTCGCTGCTGAAGGGACCCGAGTCGGGCGGTTGGACTATTTGGACCTGCCCCAACTCATTACGCGACACCGAGTCCCAGATCAATCTGCAAATCGAAATTGAAGACCCCACCTACGAGTCGATAAGCCAGCCGGAGATCATCCTCGGCCAACCCGAGCCCGGCGACCTTCAAGTCCGCAGCCCAGTGGCCGAGGATGATGAAGTGGACGAGTCGATAGCTGCGGCGCAACCCTTCGACGAATCCGCCGAGGCTTCCCCATGAGTCAAACCCGTTCGTCGTCGGGGCGTGCGCCGGAACCCACTCGGATCGGTGGCCTGCGCCCCTCCCAGATGATCCACACCTTCGGCCCCGGTGCTGTGGTGGACCTTCCCGCAATGTCCGTTGTGGTTGGCGGGATCGACGGCTGGAACATCCACGACACCGCCCTCATCGCCGAAGCCCGGCTGCTGGACAGCGTCCGTTCGTTGCCGGGGTGCGCCCGAGTGAGCGAATTGCGGAGCCCGCCGTGGATGGAGGAGTCGCCGAATCCCTACCAGCAGTGGGCATGGGTCGGGGTACCTGTGTTCCCGTTCCCCCGCTGGATGCGATGCACCGGGTGCAGCCGACTGGCCCCGGTGGACTTTGGACTCTTCTCGCTGGAAGTAAACCGCTACCGGCCCGACCGCTCGTACTGGTACCACGACATGTGCCAGGGGCGCCGCCCCCATGTCGTGCCCACTCGGTTCATGGTGGCCTGCGCTAATGGGCATCTCGACGACTTCCCCTGGGTGGAGTATGTCCATCAAGGCGGGTTGTGTCCTAACGGCCCACCTGTGTTGGAATTGCGGGAGGCCGGACAGGCCAACCGGGCCGCCGATGTGCGGGTTATCTGCAAGTCCTGCGGCGCCCAGCGGATGGCCCACGAGGCCTTCGGAGACCAAGCCTGGCGGAACCTTCCCCGCTGTCGGGGTCGCCACCCCCACCTCCACCAGTTTGAGGGCGGCTGCCAGGAATCGCCCCGGGCGCTGTTGCTGGGCGCGTCCAACTCGTGGTTCTCAATTTCTCGCTCCGCACTAACCATTCCTACCGATGCGAGTCATACCGACGAGATAGACCAGAAGGTGGAGGAGCGCTGGGACGATCTTCTCGACATAGAAGAACGGGTAGTGCTCGACTACGTGATGAACCGCCTCCGTGCGGGCCGTGGCGAGGAACAGCGCCGCTGGTTGCTGGACTACGACCCCGACATCATCTGGGAAACCATTGAGCGTCGCCGCATTCGTATACCTGGTAACGAGAACTACGAGGACGAAGCCGAGGAAGCAGACTTGCGGGGGCCGGAATGGCGGGCATTCGCCAATCCGGAACCTTTGCAGACAGACGATTTCAAGGTTCGCCTCCTTCCGGTACCCGACGGATTTGAGAGCACCTTGGACACGCCAATAGCGGTAGACCGGCTGCGGGAAGTGATCGCCTTGTGCGGATTTACCCGGATCGACGGCCCCGATGACGCTGGAGTGGCAACTCGCATTGCACCGCTGTGGACCGAGTCTCCGACATGGCTTCCGGCTGCTGAAACCAGGGGGGAAGGGCTGCTGATCCGATTATCTGAGCCGCAAGTTCAGGCCTGGGAAACCAGATTTGAGATGGACCCCCGCTACCAGCAGATCGTGGAGGCTCACCGGGGCTGGCGGACTCGTCGGGGTCTGGAACCCCAGCTAGCCGAGCCTCGGGCCCGCTTCCTGCTACTGCACTCGCTGGCCCACATACTGATCCACCAGGTTGCGCTGGACTGCGGCTACTCCACCGCCTCGCTCCGCGAACGGCTCTACAGCCGCACACCCGACGAGGGCGACCCGATGGCCGACGTGCTGCTGTACACCGCCTCGCCCGACAGCGAGGGCACTATGGGCGGATTAGTCGCGTTAGCCGAACCCAACCGCCTGGCCTCCACTTTGCGCGACGCCCTCAACCGAGCCGGACTGTGCTCTACCGATCCAATGTGCGCCGACCATCTAGCCGACGAAACCCAAGACACCCTCCACCACGCCGCCTGCCACGCCTGCATGTTCGTCCCCGAGACATCCTGCGAACACGGCAACCGCTACCTCGACCGAGCCACCGTCGTCCCCACCCTCAGCACTCCAGATCTCGCGTACTTCACTTAGAGCGGGCACATGGGTGGCCATCAACTAGGTCGAGAACGCCCTCCGCAATACATCCCGACGGGTTGTCTGACCCCTTCTTGGGCTGAAGTTGAGGACCGCAAACCTTTGGCCGCCGGCAGCTCAGGCGGGGCGCCAGGCGAGGAGGGTAAAGGGGCCTTCGTCGTCGGTGTGGTCTTCGAAGGCCACTTCGATGGGCTGGCCGCTGACAGGCTCGTCGTCGCCTTGCCAGGTGGCGGGTAGGCACAGGTCTTCTTGTTCGTCGAGTCGTCCCAGCACCACGGTGTAGGGGGAGGCGAACCCGGGGAGGAAGGCGTGGTGATTCACCACCCAGCTCTCCACGGTGGCCCGACCCGACAGCGGCGTCCACGTGTACTCGAAAGAGGCGCAGCGCCCGCACATGGCCCGAGCCGGCCACCGCCATGCCCCACAAACGTCGCAGCGCTGCAATTCGAAGCGGTGCTGGTTGATCCGCTCCCACCACGGTGCCGAGTCCCGCTCGGGGTAGGGCCGGGGCTTGGGGGCTTGGTCGGCCGATCGGTCAACAGCAGTCATCGGCTCCAGACTGCCACAGTCCCGACCTAGAGTGGGCCGAGCCCAGCCAAGATCGCTGGACATCGAAAGACCCAGAACAGACCAGTTGCCCCGACATGACGGCAGAGCGATGACGGCAGAGCCATGACGGTAGAGCGAACAGTGGCCTATCAGCGGGCGTCTCGGACGCTGATGGCCTCGGTGGTCCCCACCTCGGCGGCCATGGCTTCGGGGTTCGCGGCGGCTGCGGTGCTGGCCAAGGAGATCACCGACAGCGAGACGTTGGCCGGGGTGGCCGCCGCCATGATGCAGGTGGGCAGCGTGGCGATGACCGTCCCCTTGGCTCGTCGAATGGCCCGACTCGGCCGCCGCCGGGGCTTGGTGGCCGGGTGGTCGATAGGAACGGTTGGAGCCACCCTGGCCTTTTTAGCCGCGGTGGCCGACTTCTATCCGCTGTTGGTGGTGGGGATTGTCGGAATCGGCGCGGGCAACGCCACCAACTTGGCGGCCCGATTCGCCTCCGCCGACCTGGCCCCCGACGACCGGCGGGCCCGAGCCATCGGAATGCTGGTGTGGTCAACGACGTTCGGCGCAGCTTTAGGGCCAACCATCGCGCTGGGCCCCGCGTCGGCGGTAGCCGGGTTCTTCGGATTACCGGAGCTGTCTGGCCCCTATCTGCTGGGAATGGTCCTTTTCGTCATCGGGCTCACGGTCACCCATACATGGCTGCGCCCCGACCCGCTGGAAGTGCTGGGCACCGTGGGCAAAGCCGCGGCCCGGCCGGCACCGCTGCGGGTGGTGGGACGGCGAATCGCCACCGTGCCCGCGGCCCGGCTGGCGGTGATCGCCATGCTCACCGGCCAAGCGGTGATGGTGGGAGTGATGACCATGACCCCGCTGCACATGGACAACGGCGACCACCATCTCCGTGTGATCGGCTGGGTGATCTCGGTACACGTCATCGGGATGTTCGCCTTCTCCCCCATAGTGGGCTGGCTTGTCGACCGCATCGGCCCCTATCTCATGGTCGGGATAGGCGGTGTGATCCTGTGCATCGGCGCGGAGACCGCGGCCCACAACAGCGCCGAGGACAGCGCAGGGATGTTTGCCGGCCTCCTGCTGGTGGGTTTGGGCTGGAGTTTCGGGCTTATCGCGGGGAGCGCCCTGCTCACCTCGGCGTTCCCGGTGGCCCAGCGGGTGGAGATGCAGGGAGGCGCCGATCTATTGATGACCGGTGGCGGGGCGATCGCCGGTTTGTCTTCGGGCGTGGCCATGGAACACTTCGGCTTTCACTTGCTTAGCCATTGGGCCGGGCTGGCCGCGTTGGTGCTGGTGGCTGCCGCGGCCGCCGCCTGGTTCGCCGCTCGACAGGAGCGAGCCGAGCCGGTTCCCACCGGATAGCCGACGACTTCGCCGGCAATCAATCAGATGTCGCGGCGCAGGATGATGGCCGAGGAATTGCCGGCCACATAGCCCGGTTGGCCGGTGGACAGGGCCACCTCGGCGTCGGGGACTTGGAAGCGCCCGGCGGTACCCCTCACTTGGCGGACAGCCTCGTGCAGGTTGTTGAGGCCGTGCACATAGCCCTCCGACAAGAACCCGCCGTGGGTGTTCACCGGTACCCGTCCTCCGGGAGCGGTTCCCCCCTCGGCAATGAAAGCGGCGGCCTCGCCTTTGGGGGCGAACCCGAAGTCTTCAACTTGGACCAACACGAGGTGGGTGAAGGCGTCGTACAGAGAAGCGTATTGAACTTCGTCGGGGCCGACCCCGGCCATCTCGTACAGCCGACGGGCCATCTTGGCGGCAATCGAGGTGGTCCAGTCGGCCTGTACCCGGTTGCTGTGCATCATGTGGCCGCCGCCCCAGGTCATCCCCGAGATCAATACCGGAGTCTGGCGCAGGTCCCGGGCCCGCTCGGTGGTGGTGATTACCACCGCGGCGGCCGCATCGGTCTCCAAACAGCAGTCGAACAGCCGGAACGGCTCCACGATCCAGCGGGAGGCCAGGTAGTCGTCCATGGTCATGGGGGCCCGCATCATGGCCCGCTCGTTGTGGGTGGCGTTGGCCCGCTGTTGCACGGCGATGCGCCCCAAGTCCTTAGAGGTGGTGCCCCACTGGCTCATGTGGGAGCGGGCGAACATGGCATACCACTGCGGCGGGGTCACCCAGCCGATGGGGTGCTGGTACTGGGTTTCCACGATGGCCGGCGGCGGGCGGCCCGTGCCGCCCATGCGGTGCTCGGAGCGGGCGTTGATGGATCGCCACACCACGATGTGGCGGGCATGGCCCAAAGCGGCTGCGTTGGCCGCGTGGCCCACCACCGAGTGCGAGGTGGAGCCCCCTCCGAACTGATCGCAGTACCAAGAAAGGTCGTCCACTCCCAGGCACTGGGCCACGATGGAGGCGGTGATGGAGTCCTGCACTTGGTGGCAGGCCACACCGTCGATGTCTTCCCGACGCAGCCCGGCGTCTTCGATGGCGGCCATGATGGCCCGCAACGCCAGCGTGAGGGTGCTCACCCCCGAGTTCTTCGACAGCTCGGTGATGCCGATGCCCGCGATGGCGGCTTTGTCGCGGAAGGGGTGTTGGCTCACTGTGACGACACTAGAGCGCAGCCGCTAGGTTCAGCGGCGTGAACGACTATCCCATCCACGTTGGCAGCATGCTTTTCACTCTGGTGGACCCCAACCCGGGCCATGAGAAGGAGTACAACCGCTGGTACGAGCGAGACCACTTCTACGCCGGGTGCATGATAGGGCCCTGGATGTTTGCCGGGTCCCGCTGGGTGGCGCCCCGGGCACTGAAGGACATGCGCATCACCGACGGAAGCGGCGAGGTGTCGCAGGCCGGCCAAGGCTCGTTCCTGGCGGTGTACTGGGTGCTCGACGGCCACGACGAGGAGCACTGGGAGTGGGCCGGCGAACAGGTGCACTGGTTGTACACCAACGATCGGGGGTTCGCCGAGCGCACCCACCGCCACACCATCTTGGCCGACGTGGGCTGGGCCGCCTACCGCGACGACGATCCCGTGCCGGTGGAGCTGGCCCTCGACCACGGCTACGCCGGAATCGGGGTGGTGGCCATGGACCGGGCCGACGGTGTGAGCGAGGACGAGCTCCACGCCTTCCTGCGAGACAAGGCCATGCCGGAGATGATGGCCGGCTCCCCGGTGGCCATCGGATCCACCTGGAAGCCCCGCCAGCGCGACGAGATCACCTCCAACTCCCCCATGGATCTGGGCTCGGGCACCGGCACCGAGGCCCGCACCCTCCAGATCTTCTTCTGCGATGAACAGCCCGACGGCTGCTGGGACTCGTTCCAGGGCTATGTAGACGCGATCAACGGCTCGGGTTTGGCCAACGTCTGCTGGGCCGGGCCGTTCTACAAGACCGTGGTGGGCACCGACACCTACGTCGACCAGCTCTAGGACTGGTTCCCCAGCTCTACTGGTACGACACGAACGCCGGGTAGGGGGAGAGCGCCAGTACCTGCTCGGCGGTCGGGGTGGGGATGTCCTCGTCGTAGAAGTTCTTCCAGCCCCAATGGAATTGGTCGGCATCAAACTCCCTGGTCAAGACATTCCACGTGTTGTACTTGGAAGTCAGCGGGCCTTGACCGTCCATCTGGATCAACACCGCCAGCTCTGGAGGGGTCGCGATCTGGTTGCGGTTGGAGATCATGTCCAGCCGGAACTGGTGAACGATCAACAGCTTCTGAGGCAAGGCCTCTTCCCGAACGATCCCGGCCAGCCACTCCACAACCCGATTGACCTCCGCGGCATCGACGGTGCCTATCTGCTCTAGGTGGACCTGGTGGGGTTTGAGCCTCCACTCGGGATCGAGAGCCAGGCCGACATGGGGCAGGCGGAGGAACTCTTCGTAGTACCTGGCCTGGGTGAGGAAGTCGGTTCGCCCTGGCTGGAGGTCCAGCACTACATACATGTCGTTGGCCGCCGCAGTCTCGATCCAGGGTCTGATCACATCCCGGGCGGTCTCAGCCGAATAGTCGCCGTCGCTGCCAGCACCGGCCGAGGCGACAGTGGCGATGATCTCGAAGGTGGGCAGCACCACCGAGCCGTCGGCGTCGTAGCCCTCGGCGATGGATCGGAGGCGTTCCACTCCCTCCTCAGCGCTTTGCTCCCCCAGCACCCCGAGGGCCGACCCCGACGGATGGCCATAGATGGCCACCAGGCGGCGGTCGAAGCCCGCATCGAACATGAGCAGGCCACCGCCAGGCAGTTCATCACCCCGGCGGATTACCTCCATCTGCCAACCGGCATCCCCGCCGAACTCCTGTAAGAACAATCCCCAATAGGGGGCGCTGGAGATCGCATTGCGAATCTCCGGGGACAGAGCCCGGAGATCACCGGACACGATGAACACCTCAGCTCCGATTGGGTGGAAGAGGGCTGCCAACGGCACGCCCTCCTCAGCATTCTCGACAAGCCACACGGGGCCACTGGGCAGCCCTTCAGTGGAAAAGGTGGCCTGCTGATCGACCGCAATCTGCTCGAAAGCGAAGTCAGACAGGGCATATCGAAGGGCCTGGCCGTCGAATCCGGCTGTCACGATGAACTCTGGAGCAAGCCGCCCAATCTCACCCATCAATGGGAGATCGAACCAAGGACTAACCAGCAGCAGGGGGCCTCGAATCCCGCGCGACATCAGCGTGGAAATCGCCGCGGGATCGTCAGCGAACGCCAGACCCACCTCGTGGGCGCATTCGTATATGACTTTCGATATCTCAATACTGGTCACCGCAAGAGCTCTGGGGGATAAGAGACGATCGCTGGCATCGGCAGCCGAAGGAGGATCAAACAAATCAAGCAGTGGCGTCGTCACGGGGGATATCTGAAGATCGTCGGGGATAACTGGCGAGCAATCGCGCTCAGGCTCAGCAGGCACCGCTGTTGCGGTGGGCTCAGGAGACGGCGTGGGTTCGGGAGTAGCGGTGGGCTCAGCGGTCGCAGTGGGCTCAGCGGTCGCAGTGGGCTCTGGAGGCGGCATCGACCCGGCAGACGGCGTGGCGGATGCAGCGGGGGTGGGGTTCGATTGGGAGGATGTTGGCGTCACAACGGCACCCGTTGGCTGAGAATCTGACACCACCGCCGAGCTTTCAGAGCAGGACGACACCAGCAGCAAGACGGCCAAGAAAACAACGAATCGACCGGGCAATTGACAACTCCCAGTCGGAGGCTAGCCCGACCGCAACTCTCTGTGGTGTCAGCCTCTGACCTGGGGAATTACCTCTTTTCTGCCCACCATTTATCGAGCCTTGCCTCGGTGTCGGCCCGGTCTAACTCGGGCTCGGCCCGCTTCAGCTCCAAAAGGAACTTGAGCGCCGCGCCCACTTCGGGGCCGGGGCCGATGCCGTAGCGCTCCATCACCTCGTTGCCGTCGATCAGCGGACGCTCGGCGGCCCGGCGCTCCTCCTCGGCCAGTCGGGCGATTCGGGCCTCCAAATCGTCCACGTGGTGCTGGAGATCGGCGGCCTTTTGGCGATTCCGTGTGGTGCAGTCGGCCCTCACCAACTCGTTGAGATAGCCCAGCAGGGATCCGGCCTCCCGGGCGTAGCGGCGCACGGCAGCGTCGCTCCAGCCGCCTGCGTACCCCTTGAACCGGCCCGACAAACGCACCAACTCGCTCACGTCGTCCACCACCTGCTCGGAATAGCCCAGTTCGGTGAGCCGCTTGCGGGTCATACGAGCCCCCACCGCCTCGTGGTGGTAGAAGGTGACCGTCCCCCGCTCATAAGAGCGGGTACGGGGCTTGCCCACGTCGTGGAACAGGGTGGCCAGCCGCAGAACCAGATCAGCCCGGGTCTTGGCCACAACCGCGATGGTGTGGGCCAGCACGTCCTTGTGGCGGTGGATCGGGTCTTGCTCCAAACGGAGCGCGGGAAGTTCGGGAACGATCTCGTCGGCGAGGCCGGAGTCAACCAGATGCCACAGCGGCGGGGCAGGGTCTTCGGCCAACAGTGCGGCCGTCAGCAGCTCCCTGCGCTCGTCGACGTTGGTGGCTACCGCTCCTCCTTGAACACAACGTGCTTGCGAGCCACCGGGTCGTACTTCTTCAGCTCGATCCGCTCCCGGTCGTTGATGCGGTTCTTGGTGGTCACGTAGGTGTAGCCGGTGCCCGCAGTGGACTTCAGCTTGATGATAGGGCGCTTGTCACTAGCCATGGCAATCAGACTCTCTCCGGATTCGCCTGTGGCAATTGGCCGCTTCCTTGGATAGCCATCGCAATCAGAACTTCTCCCCGCGCTGGCGCATTTGGGCCACCACTTTGTCAATGCCGTGCTTGTTGATGGTCTTGAGGCCTTTGGCCGACACGTTGAGGGTGATCCACCGCTTCTCCGACGGCACCCAGAAGCGGTGCTTGTGGACGTTCGGGTTCCACCGGCGCCGCGTCTTGCGGTGCGAGTGGGACACGTTATTGCCGAACGACGGGCGACGACCGGTCACCTGGCAGACCTTGGACATAGGGAACCATGTTACCGGCCCCGCCACCGGCACCGGCAAGCGGATAGCCGCAGACGCGCCCAATCTCGACAACAATCTCTGTTAGCAGGCGGGATAGGGTCGCCGCCATGAAACTCGGACTGGTCTGGGGATATTGGAGCCGCGGGATGCCCGAGGGCTTCGTGCCGCTCACCCAAGAGGCTGAGCGGCTCGGCTACGACTCGGTGTGGACGGCCGAATCGTGGGGCTCCGATGCCTTTTCGCCGCTGGTGTGGCTGGCCGCCCACACCGAGCGCATCCGCCTGGGCACCGGAATCGTGCAGCTGGCCGCCCGCACCCCCACCGCTACAGCCATGCACGCGGTGACCGCCGACCACCTGTCCAACCAGCGGTTGATACTGGGGCTGGGCGTGTCCGGCCCCCAGGTAGTGGAGGGGTGGTACGGCCAACCCGGCAACCGCCCGCTGGCCCGCACCCGGGAGTACGTGGAGATCCTGCGGCGGGTATTCGCCCGAGACGGCTATCTGACCTTCGAGGGCGACTACTACAACCACCCTTATAAGGGCGAGGGCGACACCGGCCTGGGCAAGCCGCTCAAAATCATGACCCATCCCCCCCGGGCCGACATCCCCATCTTCATCGGCGCCGAGGGCCCCAAGAACATCGCCCAGACGGTGGAGATCGCCGACGGCTGGCTGCCGCTGTACTACTCCCCCTTCCGCCCCGAGGTATACGCCGAGTCGATCGACGGGCGCTCTGACGACTTCGAGATCACCGTCCACACCACAATCAAGGTCACCGGCAACTCCGACGAAGAGCTAGCCGAGGCACTGTTCCCCACCAAGGCCTCGCTGGGCTTCTACATCGGGGGGATGGGGGCCAAGGGCCAGAACTACCACACCAAGCTGATGGCCCGGATGGGCTTCGAGGAGGAGGCCTTCCACATCCAAGACCTGTTCTTCGAGGGTCGGCGGGAGGAGGCCATCGCCGCGGTGCCCGATCAGTTCGCCGATGAGATCTCGCTGGTGGGATCGCCGGAGCGGATACGCGACCGGCTGGCCGCCTGGGAGGAGAGCCCGATCACCGGCATCAATGTGGGCGCCCGAAGCGCTGAGGAACTGCGCACAATCGCCGAGGTCATCCTCGGTTAGGGATAATGAACTCATGAGCGAACCCATCACCTTCTATTTCGACCCGCTTTGACCATGGTGCTGGCAGACAGCCCGTTGGGTTCGTCAGATCGAAGACGCCGGTGAGGTGAGCGTGACCTGGGGTCTGTTCTCGTTGGCCATCGTCAACTGGGACAAGCCCATGGACGAGTTCGACCCCGACCGGGGCGTAGGGGTACGCTCGCTGCGCACTGCGGTGAAGGCCCGCGAGGTGGGCGGCAACGACGGCATCGGCGCCTACTACCAGGCCATCGGCCGTAGGGCGTTCGACTTGGTGGAGTCGGTGGACGAACTCGACACCATCCGGGCCGCCGCAGTGGACGCAGGCTTCGACGCCAGCCTGGTGGACGACGCCCTGGCCGACGACAGCACCTGGGAGACGCTGAAGTCCGAGCACACCATCTTGTGCGATGAGACCCGCAGCTTCGGCGTGCCCACCATCCGCCTCGACGGCGGCCAAGGCCCGGCGCTGTTCGGTCCGGTGATCAGCAACCCGCCCGAGACCACCGAAGAGGCGGTGGAGCTGTGGCGCCACGTGCGCTGGCTCACCGCCTACGACAACTTCGCCGAGCTCAAGCGCGACCGCCTGCCGCCCGATCTGGAGGCCTACAAGCGAAGGTATGGCGACGACGGCTGACGCTGTCGCCGAATCGACTGCCCCCCAATCCGGGGCGCATCGGCCCCTGTGGCGTCGGCGGGGGGCCAGGTGGTTTGCCGCCGCGGTGGTGTTCGCTCAGCTCGCGCTGGTGGCCAACGGCTACCGCGACCCGCACAACTACTTCGCCTTCCAGCCGTTCAATGAGTCGAGCACCTATGCGGTGGAGCTGGTGCGGGTGCTGGACGACGGCCAGCGAGTGGCGGTGCCCAACGGCCGCTGGGAGGGCTACGACTGGAACGAGCTGATCGATTGGGGGCCGCTGCGGTCCCCGTGGCGCCAGCGCCACGCCTTTTCCGGGGTGGACGCGGTGGTGGACTTCTTGGACCACGCCCTGGACTGGATGGCCGACAACACCCCCGGTGACACCGAAACCCGCTATTGGGAGGCCACCGTCACTTACTACCGCAACGCCCGCGGCCCCCATGTCACGGTGATCCGCAGCCACGACCGAGATTTGGGCGGCCCATGACGGACACGGTTTCTACGGCTTCGGCCACCGCCACCTGGCGAGACCGGTTCCGCCACTGGCTGTGCGAGGTGTTCGACGAGCCGGCCAGCGTGCGGGGGGCAGCCGTGCTGCGCATCGTGCTGGGTCCGTGCGTGATCTGGCACCTGTGGCCGTTTCTGTCCGACGCGCTGGATGGCATCACCTACCACGACCGCTTCCAGCAGCCGTGGTGGGCGTGGTATCCCAATGCGCCCGAAGGGCTGTACGTAGCGCTGCTGTGGATCGGGGTGGCTGCCGCCGTGCTGATGACCGTGGGCTGGTGGTCGCGCATCGCCACCTGGGCCGCCTTCGCAGTGGTGGCCTACAACCTCTTCTTGTCGCAGACCCACTTCCACCACAACCGGGCGTTCCTGGTGATCCTTTTGGCCGGGGTGGCCCTGTGCGACAACGGCCGGGCGCTGTCGCTGGACGCCCTTCGCCGACCTCCGCCCGATGACCGGGCCTTGGTGTGGCCGATATGGCTGCTTCGGTTCGAGGCGGCGGTCGTCTACTTCGCCTCGGGGTTCTCCAAGCTGATCGATCCCGACTGGGTGGGTGGCCGGGTGCTGCACGACCGCTCTGTCCGATACCAGAACGAGGTGCGCGACGCCATAGGCGACACGCTGGCCGACCCGGTGCTGGAGGTGGTGACCACTCGGGCGTTCCACTGGGTGCTCTCGCCCGCCGCGGTGGCCACCGAGCTGTTCATCGCCTTCGGTCTGTGGTTCCGCCGCACCCGGCTGGTGGCAGTGTGGGTGGCGGTGGCCTTCCACGTGGGCATCGAGGTGACCTCCCACGTGCAGGTGTTCAGCGTGATCGGCATCGGCGCTTTGGCCTTGTGGGCAGTTCCTTCCACCCGCGACCGCACCCTGGTCACTCCCAGCCGCTGGGTGGGGTGGCTGGACTGGATGGCCCGGTTCGACATCACCGTGGTACCGGGGGCATCGTGGTGCATGGTGGATCGCGACGGCACCGTGCTGGAAGGGCGAGAGGCCCGGCAGTTCGTGCGGACCCGGTTGCCGGCCACCTTCCTGTTCTCCCGGTTCTGGCGGTACCGGTGAGCGCTCTGTCGCCGTTGCGTCGGCTCTGGTCTGGTCGAGCCTCGCGTCGGCTCATCGCCTGGGCGGTGGCGTGGGTGGTGATCGCCGCTCTGTTGCGGGTGACGCTGGCCGCACCCGAGGTGTGCCCGGAATACTCCCCCGGCGACGGACAAACCGCCATCGACGCCGGGGCCGACTGGATCGTCCGCACCCAGGAACCCAGCGGGCGGTACCTGTACGAGTACGACCGGCGCACCGAGTCGGCAGTGCCGGGTTACAACCTGGTCCGCCACGCCGGGGGCACCATGTCGCTCTACCAGCTGGCCATCGCGCAACAGGGCCAAAACCACCAGGTAGTGGAGGCCGCCGACCGGGGCATGAACTACCTGTTGGAGCGGGCCGTGGACACCGGCAATGGGGGTATGGGACCGGCGCTGTCGCCCCGAGGGCCGGTGAAGACAGGGACGGCATCGCTGACGCTGGTGTCACTGGCCCATCGGCGCATTCTCACCGACGACCCTAGCTACGACGGCGAGATGCGGGCGCTGGGCCGGTTCCTGATGGGCCAGCAGCTGCCCGACGGGGGAATGCTCAACTTCTGGGATCCCAAGACGGGTGCTCCGGTGCCCGGGGAGCGGTCTCGGTTCGCCACCGGGGAGGCCGCCTGGGGCCTGGCCCTGATGCACGAGGCCTTCCCCGGCGAGGGCTGGGACACCCCGGTGTGGGCCATCATGGACTACTTGTCCACCGAGCGCGACGAGTTGGAAGAGCTGTGGCCCCCGCCATGGCCCGATCAGTGGGCGGCCTACACCCTGGGCGAGATGGCCGAGTGGGGGCTGGAAGACCACCACCTGGAATACGCCCAGCGCCTGGCCGGGCGATTCGGGCAGATGATCCGCTGGGACGCCCAGCGGGAGGGTGTGGCCGAGCTCTCCCACCTGCCCATGCCCCGCGGCGGCGGCTACGGGACCATCCTGGAGGGCCTGGGCGCGCTGGAGTGGCTGTGGCTCAACGAGCCCCGGCTGGCCGACGCTCCGCTTCGGGATCGGCTGGAGTGCGGGGCGGCCCGCCTGGCCGAAGCCCAAGCCGTCGACGGCGCTTGGTACTACGACGACCTAACCAGGGTAGACGACCAGCAGCACGCCGTCTCCGGCATATTGCTGGCCGATGTCAGTTTCAACCTCGGAGGAAACAAGCCATGAAGGAAGTGAGACCATGAGTGGGCTCGGACCGGTGATGTTGATGGTGCTAGCCGCGGCCAACCCGGCCGCAGGCGCACTGAGCCTGGCCTGGCGGCCATCGAATAGGGATCAGTGGCGCCCCCGGGTGGTGCTGGCCGTCGCCGCCGCGGTAGCCGCGCTATGGGTGATCGCCGCGCTGGCCGATCCCATCCTCGACGGCCTGTCGGTGACGACAGGAACCTGGCGCTTGGCCACCGCGGTGCCCTTCGCAGTGGCCGGACTCCGCTGGATGTTATGGCCCGCCCGCCCAATACACGACGAGCCCCGCGCCGGAACCCAAGTAGCCCTCATCGCCCTCACCGTCCTGTTCACCCCCCAGCTAGTAGCCGTCGTCCTAGCCACCGCCGCCCACGACGGCACCCTGCGAACCATGGCCGGCGTCGTCCTATCCGCCGTACTCACCACCGCCCTCCTCTGGTTCCGCGCCGTCCCCACCCCCATCCTCTCGGTGGTCGCCCGCCTCCTCGGCGGCATCGCCGTAGTCCTAGCCATAGCCCTAGGAGTAGACGGCACCCAAACCCTCTGAGCGCCTATTTCACTCCCTGCCCCCAGCGACGGACGACTATTCGGTCTCTTTCTTCAGGGTCGGATACAGGAACAGTGGAGGTTGGAGTCCTAAGCCAGAAGACCACGTCATCATTTATGCCCTCAAGGACTGGGAATTCCGACGGTTCGATGCTGATGCGTGCTAGTTGATCGCCGTTGATGGAGTGGAATTGCCAGGAAACGAGGGGCATGACCGCATCACCTAGGCGGCTACGGATCAGGTTCTGCAGGTGTTGGCCCCATAGGTCTTGGTCGCCTCGCTCTCCGCGCTTAGAGAAGGTGGCGTAGTCATCCTCTAGGCCGTGGACTGAGCCGTCGTCGGCTACGCCGACTAGGAGGGTGCCGCCGTACTCGGAGTTTGCGAAGCCAGCGATGGTCTTTATCACGGCATCTTCGGGGACACCGCCTTTGCGCTGCTCCCGTATGTCCCAGCGGAGGGTGGACTTGTACTCCAGGAACTGCGACTCGCGATCTGGTCCGAGCAGGTCACCGATGGGGCAGGTTCGCTGGCGAGCTACTGAAGCTCGTTTCTGAACGTTGACCGCGAAGATATCCAGCACTTCGGTTTGGAGCTGCTCACTGTCGAGGTAGGCGTAGATGAGTTCGCTGTTTCGGTCGATCCGCGACAGCAGGGCCTTTTCATAACGAGATGGGAAGACATGGGTACGGAAGGTGTCCTCGTCGTTGTTCACCGCCTGGTTCTGGATTTCGGCGTCCGCTATGAGGTCGCCGGCCGCGGCCTCGAATACCAGGCGGTCCTCTTCGGTCCAGTCAGTTCCGAAGCGCTCGTTGATGCGAGCGATGATCTGAGAAAGCCGCTCTGCCTCAGGATCACTCAGCGGGCCCGTCCCCGAGTAGATGGTGGCCACCTCACCTTCTTCATTCTCTAGCGAGATCGAGCCCTCAAATGAGACCTCGTGCCGAAGATGAGTGAGTTCCACCTCCGAACCCAAATCGATGCTCTGACCAGGATCACGATCTCGGACATGGGCAGCCAGAGCCCGACAGAAGAGGTAGTCGCGCTCAAGCTCAGGATTTCGAAACTCCACAACCAGCGACAGGAACCCATAGACGCGCACAAACCGAGTCAAGGTGTCCCGGAATGCCTCCTGGTCATCATCGCCCAACCCCCTGAAACGGTCGACCGCGGGCTGGAGGGCAGCGTCGATCTGGGCGTGATTGCCCTCTACCAACAGCAGCTTTGCAACCCGTTCAATCTCACCTGCGTCGAGAACGCCAAAGACATCGAGGTCACGACGGGTATCGAACAGAAGGTTCGGATCAGTCGGCGGCGCAACGGTCTTGCCGTGGTACACCGCAAATGCCTCGCCGATCTCTTCAGCGTCGTTCACAAAGTCGATCACATAGGTGCCGGACTTGTCGGGATGAATGCGGTTAAGCCTTGACAAGGTCTGCACAGCCGCCAATCCAGTGAGCGTTTTGTCCACGTACATGGCCGCCAGCTTCGGCTGGTCGAACCCAGTCTGGAACTTCTCCGCCACCACCATGATCTGCCACTCGTCAGTATCAAACCGCTCGGCGGTCTGGGAATCCCCAAATCCGTTGGCCTTGGCCTCGGTCATCCCGTCGACCTCACCCGAGAACGCCACCAGCACTCCGAGCTCATAGCCCAAGTTGTTGGCATAGCCAAGCAATGCGTCCCACATCCGCACCGCGTGGAGCCTCGACGAGCACACAACCATCGCCTTGGCCTGGCCACCCACCTGCCTAGCAATCTTGGTGAGGAAGTGCTCGACGATGATTTGAGCCTTCTGCGAGAGGTTGTCGGGGTGCAGAGACACGAACTTTGCTATCGCCGCTCGAGCTTTGCTGGTGTCGTATTCAGGGTCATCGAGAATTGACTTCTCTAGGTGGAAGTACTGGTTGTAGGTGAGGTAGCCGGCCAGCACATCCTCGATGAAGCCTTCTTCGATGGCTTGGCGCATCGGATACAAGTGGAACGGCTCATGTCTACCGTTGGCGCCAATCTCGCCGAACAGTTCCAGGGTGCGACCCTTGGGCGTAGCGGTGAATGCGAAGAACGACAGATTGGGCTGCTGGCCGCGGGCCGCGACAGCCTCAGCAAGCAGCGTGTCAACTTCGCTCGCCTCCAGGTCCTCATCAAGCTCAATTTCGGCTGAACCCAGCGCCCGGCGAAGCTCTTTGGCCGCATCGCCGGTCTGCGACGAATGGGCCTCGTCCACGATTACCGCATAGTTGCGCTCGGGCAGCGACTCGACCTTGTCGAAGATGAACGGGAACTTCTGCAAGGTGGTCACGATGATCCGGGCCTGCTCACCTTCAAGGGCCGCAGCGAGCTGCGCTGAATTCTCGTCGATGCGCTCTACCACGCCGATGGCGTGTTCGAACTGGCTGATCGTGTCTTGAAGCTGACGGTCGAGCACTATCCGGTCGGTAATCACCACCACCTTGTCGAACACCTGAACGTCGTCGTCGGTGTGCAGCGACGACAGCCGATACGCCAGCCAGGCGATCGAGTTCGATTTTCCCGACCTCGCCGAGTGCTGCACGAGGTAGCTGCGGCCCGCTCCGGACTCCTTGGCGTCGGCCTCCAATTGCCGTACCGCATCCCACTGGTGGAACCTCGGGAAGATCACCTGCGGGCGGGCCCTTGAACCGCGTGAAGGCTTCTCCACATGGATGAAGCGGTGCAAGATGTCCATCCAGGCATCCCGCGACCACACCTGCTCCCACAGGTATGCGGTGCGATGTCCGTCCGGGTTGGGCGGGTTGCCCGCACCAAGCTCGTGGCCCCGATTGAATGGCAGGAACCGGGTCTGCTTGCCTCCGAGACGCGTCGTCATGACTACCGACGAAGGATCTACAGCGAAGTGCACCATTCCAACCCGCCCCAGAGTCCTGTTGTTGTGAGGCCGGTCAGTCCGATATTGGGCAATGGCGTTCTCGACTGTCTGTCCAGTGAGAGGGTTCTTCAACTCCGCCGTAGCGACCGGTATCCCATTGACAAAACAGGCCCAGATCAACAGTTTTGGCACTGTCTGACTCAAACGGCAACTGACGAGTAACCGACAGCACGTTCGCCTCGTATCGCTCCACGAGTTCCTGGGTCAGCCCCTGGGCTGGCTTGAAGAACGCCAAGTGGATAGTGACATTCCGGTCCACCACCCCGCGGCGTAGAACGTCCACCGTCCCCCGATTGTCCAACTCCGAGGCCAACCGCTGCACGAATCCCGACTGCGCCCGGTTCGGGTCGCCCCCGTAGGCCGAGTCGACAAGACGCTCCCACGTGTCCGCCTGCGTCGCTCCGATGAACTCAAACAGATCAGCCGTGTCCACACCAGACCGAACATCGAAGTCCCGAGGCTCATCCCCAGCATTGCCGACCTTGACCCGCTTGTAGCCCCCGCGCTCGACCAGCCACTTGGCGATGTGCTCCTCGAATGCCGCCTCATCAGTAGGCATCAGCCGCCACCTTCCAATGGGCCCAACATCCAGAACACCCTACGCCGCTTCGACATCAGCATCTCCACACTGCGCAGGGCAGGATGCTGTGATTTCCGATAGGCACTGCCCCAATCGACAGGGACGACGTGCCAATGTCCCCAGGATAGGCGGGCCGGGAGGCCGCCGATTTGGTAGTTCACAAATGGGACCGCCCACAACATGCATTTGCCGAGTCTGCAATCGCCATGCCCGGTCCTGACAATCGCCTCAACCTGATGCGCCCGCCCACAGTCACACGTCGTGCTACCCGAGGGGCCTCAACCCGCCAGCAATACTGCTCGTTGACCGGCCACCATGATCGATCCCACGCAGCCATCCACGCAGTTCGCAAGCCACCTTGAAGCCAACTCCCGGAATGGCTGTGCCGAGGAGTGGATTGGCACCGTTACCAGGTGCCAGACAACACTTCAGGGACTCGACTGGACGCAAAGGGGGAGGTGTCGTGCAGACAGCAGTACCTGACCATGCAGTTGAAGCGAATCAGCTGCCAATCGGCCCCCCTGTCGTGTCCATCTCCATCGAGGGGTCCAAGATGTTGGCAGCATTTAAACTCGACCCCAAGGAACACAAGAGAAGGCAGAGGATCGGGGTCGGTGCCATCACCTCGAAGGCTCTCCTGCACGGCCTCTGGTCGTTGCCCACTGGAGGCTTCGTGCCCAGCGAGGCTCTACCCGATGTGAAGGTGCAGCGACTTCGTACGGCCCCTCACTCTGTCATCGAAACCGACCGCGGCTTCTGGCGTACCTATGACCCACCTGGCACTCTACGTTCAGTCGCATTTGACGGCTCTAGCGTTGACCGGTCAGTTCACCGTGCGATTAGGTTCACACCGATTGTCCAGCGGTTCGTCCTGACCCATGGATCGAACGAGCCAGTTCCTTGGCCAATTGAGTGCCTAGCTCGCGAATGGGGTGTCGGCATCATTGATGTAGAGCAAAAAGATGGCCCACGGGTCATCGTTCCAGCGAGTCCCGCTGAGATCGGAGTGCCGAGCGTCTACCGGTGGTGGTTGGCGGAATTGGCCTATAAGGACTACCTCTATGAAAGAGCCCAGCTCGTAAGTTGAGGCTTAGGGTTCTCAGGCCCTTGAAAGCCAGCAAGGCCATACTGAGAGGCGGCACTTCGACAAGCCTCAAGAAAAACGACAGGCCGATCGACAGGTTCCGCATTGAGTACATAGTCTGCAAAGTCGGCAAGAGCATTCATGTTGTGCCATGTGGCATCAAGATCTGGGTCAAAGAATCGGCTCAGCGATTTTCCATCGCAGCAAGGCAGAAAGCAGTTCACGTTGCCTCCCGCTGCCGTCCACCCCGCGACATCACTGGCTAGAAACCAGTCAAGCAACGGACGAACAAAGAGTCGTGCAGATGACCCGGGGCGGCGACGGGCACCCATTGCCGAAGTTGCGTAGTGGCGAGTTGAGGTCATGAGACCTATGGAAACGTGCTCCGCTCCAAACGCAGCAGAACCGATCACTCCATGGTCACCTCGAAGTTGAAATAGGCCATCTACTTTTGAGGCAACACGCCGCAGGCCAGGAACGGCACCAGCTATCGAAAGCGGATCGGCTCTATGAGCTAGGACTAGAGCGACACCTTGACCTGTTGATTGCAGAGCATCTACTACCAATTGTGTCCGCTTGGCGACCCCCCGAACATCGGCTGCAATCAGCATCATCGCATCCAAGTCCGCAGCAATGTGGCCTTGCTCTCTGACGATGTCAGAAAAGACAGTGTCAAAATCCTTATCCCAAGGAATAAATCCTCCAGGTAATAGAACACGAGCTGCCCCAGCTCCCACCTGCTGTCGCACCCAGGCTTCTGGCTGGAGCTCTATATCTTCCTTGTACGCCGTCCCATCGAACAGTATGGGGCCTTGAAGGCCAGCATCACGTAGCCGCTTAGCAACTTCAGGGCCTTTGGTACCCGCAATCGTGATCGAGTCAGCCATCTCTGCTGCAGAAACGGCTGCCGCAGGATTTTTCTTACAGGCATGAGCAGTGAGATAAAACGAGAAGGTCGCATGGCGATCTCCAAGTCTCCACTCAGCGGTCGCAGTCACGAGAGGAGTCCTGCGTCTTGGAGGTCGAGACGAACCTTTGGGATTTGGTTGCGGTAAAGGTTCCACTTCTGGGTCTCGTGTTGGATACGCCCGACGACAACGCTTGGATGCACTTTGTACCGCGATGCAGCTTGCACAACTGCCGGCACCGAGATCGAAGTGATGTCAAAACCATCAGGGAAGAGCCACGCAATGGCCTGCTCGTTGGCCTCCACCTCGTCGGGGTCGCTCTGGGGGCCCATCAGGTCGTCATCGAAGATTGCCCCAGACTCCGGGGTGATGTGGCCCAGCGTTAGATGAGCGCACTCGTGCAGAAGAGCAAAGAGCAGGCTGTCGAATCGGTTGTTTCGCGTAGTCAGTCCAACTACCGGACGACCATCTGAGAGGAAGGTCACCGCGCCATCGAGCTTGCCGCCCTTAAGCCCCTCAGCGAAGACCAAGTAGACACCGCACTCTCCCAGAAGTGCCGGAAGCGCCACCAGTCCACTAGGCCCGTCCTTGACGATCCTGGGGAGACGAGCCGCAAGTTGCCCCAGCCGTTCGACATCGAATGCTGCCACATCCCGAGTTTTGGCTACTCGCCTCACATGTCCGAGCCAAGCGGCCTGCTCGATGGTGACGGGATCATCAGAATTCGAGCGCTTCGCCGCCAGAGCAAACTGAGGACGTTCATCCAAGTCGTTGATTTCCAGTAGGTCGCACACGGCCGACTCGATGGCATCGAGATCAGTTGTCTCAGGGATCCAGCCCCGAGACCTCACCTGGGCCAGTGGAATCACCCGACGGAGCCGAGCTCTTCGCGCAACAGGGGTGAGTTCATCTTGGCTCACGGCTGAGCGCTGCTTGAACAGGCGATAGGCAGTTTGGAGATTCAGCCAAAGCTCCGGGCTGGTCCCTAGCGCCTCGGAAAAGGAGATCGCCGTCTCGGTGGTGATCTCCTTCTTCCCGTTCAAGATCTCCGACACAGCCTGGATCGGCCGATCGATGATCTCCGCGAATTCAGTGACCGTCCACCCACGCTCGCTAAGTTCGTCGCGGAGATACTCGCCAGCGGGAAAAACCTCAGCCGGAGTATGGGTTCTAGCCATCGACATGATTCTCCTCCTTAGTGGTAGTCAACGATCTCGACAATGACAAGGATGCGGCCTTCTTCATCGGTTTCGACCCGCAGGATGAGCCTCCACTTGCGGTTGAGCCGGATAGAGTGCTGGCCAGCACGCCCCCCTCGGAGCTTCTCGAAGTGCAGCGCTCTGTAGCTCCGAAGATCGGACTCAGACTCAGCCGCCGCAAGAAATCCCACCTTTTTCCGGAAGGCCTTCACGACATCCGTGCCGAGCCTGGGCAGGACGAAGTCCGGCTCCTCGTACAGCCGCCTCAGGTCGTCGTCCTCGAATATCAGTCGCATACTTCATGCCTTCACCCTAAGGGTGAATACCCTACCATGCAAGTACCTTTTGGAGGGTTTCTCCGCGACGACCCCCAACGCTCGCAGAAATCAACCTATTCCCAAGACCTGCGGACTTGTTGAGCAGGACATTCTTCATGGCCATCACACCAGACCTCTGAGCACAGTCCCACCCCGTCGTGGCGTTCTACATGATATCCAGCGATAGCCTCGATGACCGGCCACGCGGGGCGCAAGGAGTACCCAAGCCAACCGGTGGGCGATGCTGTCCACCCCAACCCAGCCGCCATCACGCACCCTACTATTCGAATCACGCCAGATCACGAGGGGGGACATAGACTGGGGTCTGGGGTCGTCACCCTGTTGTTGCAGATACCCACCTGCCGCTGCCAGAAATGGTCATCGAGCCTCCCTTGCTCTGTGCGGTAGTTCGCAACCACCACACTGGCATCGGAGGCTCACCCAATAGCGGAGCTACCTGCCCGAGCTAACAACCTCTGTGGACAGAACACCTAGCACGCCTCAACCATCATTTCGACCACAAAGCTCAAATTGCTATCTCTGGTATGTTCACTTCCCCTGCAATAGAGCCTGTGATTACGGCCTGTCGTCGTTCCGCTAGAACGTCTAGTTGTTTAGTTAGAAGATCGACGGCGCTAGCGAGACATGCTTCCTGATCGGTCAAGCTGGATGCGAGTCTATTTTGGCAATCTATTAGCGGTACAGGGACTCTAATGAGTCCCAAATCAGCAAAGTTGATCCTTGGGGTGCGAACCTGTCCTTGGTCCGTTGATCCGATGCCACGAAGCCGTCTAGTCATCTCTGATATAAACCACGAAGAGCGCATTACAAAATGAAGGTAGTTAGCTGAAACTTGGTTACCAATCCGTAGTACCGTATATTCGGGGCTGACGACTCCTTCCTGTTTAACTACACCAACCCCGCCCTGAAATGCACGCATCCGATTAATTACAATATCGCCCGGCATGCATATCTTGTAGTCGGACACGTCCTCTGCCTTTGACCCAATATCAGAGACAGAGCCACGAGATACAACACCATGATGGATAGATACAGATAACATTGTTGGGTCCGCCCTTAATCCCTGCCTCACATCGCTTTCACTGACGAGGTACTTCAAAGGCACCAACTGTTCTGACTGACGATAATCGGCAAGCACCTCTTCACACAATAACTTCTTACGTTCGTCGAGGAGTTCGATCATGCGACATTTCTTGGAGATGAGCACATCGATGCGGGCAGTTTCGATGTCAAGGTAGTCAGAGATGGCACGCTGTTCGGAGTCTGGAGGAACTCGAATAAGCAGATCTCGGATCGACTGCACTCGAAGACCAAAACGAGTAACGCCGGTGGCCGCCATATGCATCTGATCTTTGGCGTGATCACTGGATAATGCCCAATACAGGTATCGACTGTACACATTAGAGCAGTCGACTCGGATTCGAGACAGATGGTACCCACACACCATGTCGTCCGAGGCAGATTCTACGTACGCTGCAACACCGATATCGTCTGCTGTTTCCGAGTCTTTTGTGATGAGAACATCGCCATTCGAAAGTCGAAATTTCGCTAATTCTGCAGATGATGCTGTTGCTGTCATCAACGACAGGTCAGATGTTAATCGGTCTCCATGGTAGACATCCTTGTAATTGACCAACCGCACAGGTATCTCATTTTCATTTGTCAACTTGTCGACATTGCTTGCAACAACATTGGCAAGGTACTTCAGCCGTGGCCAGTCGTTCAATTTGTCACCTCAGCCACCAGTTCTTGAATTTCGACTTCTAGAGCCTTTAACTCTGCATCGATCTCAGCAAGAACGCGGGGTGGGGTGTAGGAATAGAAGTGACGGGTTAGGGGGATTTCGTAGCCAATTTTGGTTTTGTCGGAGTCGGGCCAGGCGTCGGGGATGTAGGGGTGGACTTCGGTTTCGAGGTAGTCGTCTATGGCTGAGCGGTACTCGATTGTTTCTAAGGGGCCGCGCGGATAGGTGAGTGTCCACCGGTCGTTGTGTTGTCCCGGCTTTGATGTCGGGTAGGACCAACCCAACGACTCGGTGGAGGTATCTGTCATTATGCGCGCGTTTGACCGGGAGGTCGTGGATGCTGTGTGGGAGGCGGTGCGGGCCTTGTTGCCGCGCCGGGACCGGTCGCACCCCTTGGGCTGTCACCGGCCGAGGGTTTCGGACCGGCTTTGCTTTTGGGGGCTGTTGATCCGGTTGGTGACGGGCGCGTCGTGGACCGACATTGAGGCCATCTTGGAATGGCGGGTGTCGGATACCACGCTTCGCAGCCGCCGCGACGAGTGGATCGAGGCCGGGGTGTTCGACAAGCTGTGCTCTGAGGCGCTGGCGGCGTTCGACCGCATAGTCGGCCTCGATGTGTCCGATGTCTGCGTTGACGGGTCCATCCACAAGGCGCCCTGCGGCGGCGAGGGAACCGGCAAAAGCCCTGTTGACAGGGGCAAGCTCGGGTGGAAGTGGTCCATCGCCACAGACCGCCACGGCATCCCCGTCGGCTGGGCCGCCGACGCGGCCAACGTCAACGACCAGACCATGTTGGACCCCACCTTGGCCGCCGTTGCCGCCACCGGCCTGGTCTTGGACATAGAGACCATCCACCTCGACCGCGGCTACGCCGGCGACCCCGTGGCCAACACCTGCCGACGCTGGGGCATCGACGACGTCGTGCGCACACCCAAACGCCCTCCCGGCCAGGCCCGGGGCCGGTCCAGAACCGAACCGCTGGGCAAGCGCTGGATCGTCGAGTCCGCCAACTCCTGGCTGTCCAACTACGGGCAACTCCGCCGCAACACCGACCGCAGAACACACTGCCGCCACGCCGCCCTGCGCCTCGCGGTCACCATATTGATCACCGCCAAACTCATCGACTGGCGGAACCGATACAACCCCACATAAACCGCCTATCCGCTCAGCCCCTAAGCGAGCAGCGGGGTCGGGCTCGAAGGCCACGGCCTTTGGAGGTAGGGGGACGTTTTCGTAGTCGCGTAGGTCGGGGTCGGGTTTGGGAGTGCTGGCTCGGTCAGCGATTACGGGGGCATTGGGGTCGCGGATGGCAAGGGCATCGGTGACTGCTTTGACTAGGGTGGCGGGCTTGTCGGCCGTGGCTTTTGACAGGGCATCTTGAGCAACTTGCTCTGCCTCATTCTCGGTGGCGCAAACCTCGCCGTGGTGGATGCGGAGATGGGATAGCAGGGCCTCGCGCTGGTCGTGGTCGAGCTTGGCGATCTTCTTGTCAGACACGACGGCACTCAAAGTGTCGTCGGTGATCTCCCAACGGAGGCGGAGGGGGCGCTCGACGGTGATGCGGATGAATCCGAAGCTCTCGTTAGAGAAGATCTTGACTTGGGGGCCTTCCTCGAATGATCCGTAGAGGCGGGCGATCTCGTCAATCTGGTCAGCCGAGAGCTCTTTGCGCTTCTGGCCGAGGTTCTTGCTCATCTTGGTGAATTGGTCGCGGGCATCAATCAGCTGGACCTCGCCGCGGCGCTGCGGAGCCTTTCGGTTGGTGACCACCCAGATGTAGGTGGAGATGCCGGTGTTGTAGAAGAGTTGGTCGGGGAGAGCGACAACTGCCTCGAGCATGTCACTTTCGATGATCCAGCGGCGGATCTCCGACTCGCCTGAGCCGGCACCTCCGGTGAACAGGGGTGACCCGTTGAACACGATGGCCAGCCGGGCACCGCCTTCGCCGAGGCGCTTCATCTTCGAGATCATGTGCTGCAAGAACAGGAAGCTGCCGTCGTTAATGCGGGGCAGCCCAGCTCCGAAGCGGCCCGCGAAACCCTGGACGGCGTGCTCGTCTTTGACAGTGTCGGCCACCATCTTCCACTCGACCCCAAACGGGGGGTTAGCTAGCAGATAGTCGAACCGCTCGCCCTGGTGCTGGTCGTCGTCAAAGCTATTGCCGAACTTGATGTTGGAGGCCTCCTGGCCCTTGATCAGCATGTCGGCGCGACAGGTGGCGTAGGTCTCCGCATTCACCTCCTGGCCGAACACCATCAGGCGAGCCTCCGGATTGAGCTGGCGGAGGTAGTCCTCGGCAACCGAGAGCATCCCGCCAGTGCCGCATGCCGGGTCGAACAGTGTTTTTACAACGCCCGGCTTGGTGAGTAACTCGTCGTCCTCCCGAAATAGGAGATTCACCATGAGCCGGATCACCTCTCGGGGGGTGAAGTGCTCGCCGGCGGTTTCATTGGACAGCTCGGAGAACCTCCGGATGAGCTCCTCATAGAGATAGCCCATGTCAAGATCGGACACCGTTTCGGGACTCAGGTCAAGGTCGGCGAACTTCGACACCACGAGATACAGCAGGTTGTGGTCGTTGAGCCGGTCAATCTGCCCGTCGAAGTTGAACTTGTCAACGATGTCGCGGGCTGACTCGGAGAACCCCGCAATGTAGTTGCGCAGATTGCCGGCCACGTTGTCTGGATCGCCAAGCAGAGTGGCGAAGGTGTGCCTGGAGGTGTTGAAGAACGACTGGCCGGCGAACTTGGCCAACAGCGGATCGCGGTTCTGGAGCGTGTCGGGCAGTCGCCCAACAGCGGCCAGCACCTCTTCTTTGGTCGGCTCCAATACGCAGTCCAACCGGCGGAGCACCGTCAGCGGAAGGATGACCCGGCCGTACTCCGACTGCTTGTACACCCCGCGCAGCAAGTCGGCCACCGACCAGATAAACGCCGCGTGGTTGTTGATTTTCTCGCTTTCCATCTGACTCCAACCGGACCCACAAAGGGATCGGCAAGCTCAATCCGTTCTGATCGCGAGTGGAGTGTAGGCCATCTCAGCTTCGGCGAATCTCCTGGAGGCCGTCGGTGGGGGTCCAGGCATCTATCAGCACTTCTTGGCCGTGGACGTACAGGAGTTCAACTAGAACTCAACCGGCAACAGCAGCGAGGACATGCTGCTCGCTCAACTCAGGGAAGTCACCGGCTATCTCCAACGGCGTCATACCCGCTGCCAGATAGTCCTGCACATCGTTGACCGCTATCCGCGTGCCAATGAAGCAGGGCTTGCCACTGCGAACACCCGGCTGCGTCTCAATCATCGTGGTGAGCTCCACAGGAAGGAGCATATTCAGCAGGCCAGATGCAACGAAGCGACATACTCTGAGATCAGGCAGGCCGTTGACGACGCGAAGGAGGAATCGCCATGTCGATAGCACACGGGACTGACGCCCAGCCCTTGGTGGGCGACACCCACCACCTCACCGTCGTCCGCAGCGGCAGATGGTGGGCGATCAAGGCCGACGACCTGCCCGGCTGCCACTCGCAAGCCAGACACCGCGCCAAGATTGAGGCAACCGCCCGCGACGCCATCGCCTTGTGGTTTGACGCCAACAAAGCTGAAGTAGGCCCCCTAGTCGTCAATTTCGCAAACCCAGGCTGACTCTGGATCACGGCTTTAGGGCAGTCAGGGGAACGACGGCAATGTTGTCGTCGGTTTGATAGCCGTGGCCGAATGCGGTGAGCACGATGAGGCGGGCTGGTTCTCCGCGCCGGGTGGTGTCGATCTGTGAGCGGACGGCTCGCAGTGATTCCATAGCGTCGGTGATGGCCTCCCCCCCACCGAGCTTGATCTCCACGGCGGCCCACTGGCCGTCCAAACCCTCGATCACGGCATCGGCCTCAAGATCATTTGAATCGCCGTAGTAGTAGAGATGGGCATCCAGCGACTGGGCGTATACCCGGAGGTCGCGGATGGCCATTGATTCGAACAGCAGCCCCATCGCCTCTGTGTCTTTGGCGACCGATGCCGCCGACGTGGTTAGGGCGGCGACGGCCAGTGCGGGGTCGCTGAAGAAGCGCTTTGGGGATTTTCTCAAGCGGGCCGAAGATCTCAGGTGGGTGGTCCACGCTGGCAGCGGCTCCAGAACGAACAGGCGGGCCAACTCGTCCAAGTAGGCCCGAATCGTAGAGCGTGCCGGCGGGCTGCCCTCCTCCTCGGTCATATCCTTGATCAGGGTGGCGCAGGAAGCGGCTGTGGCTTCGTTGCGGGCCAAAGATGCCAGCAGGGCCCTCACCAGTTGGGGATCGCGCTTGACGCCAGACACACGGGAGATGTCGGTGCGGGTGATGTTGTCCAAGTAGTCGCGCAGGCGGGCTTGGGCGGTGTTCGGCGCCATCTTGATCATGCGGGGCCACCCTCCTCGACAGATCAGGGAGGCAACGCTGCTGTAGGTCTGCTCGGCGTCTTTTGCCAGGCATCGCCCGCCTTCCAGCAGTGAGGCCAGGGATACTTCCCCGCTGGAGTCCCCCGACTCCCACAGCGCCATCGGCCGCATCCGCACCCGGGCGATTCGTCCTGCACCAGAGTGCTCGGTGATGTCGTCGGGCGGATTCTGCGACCCGGTGAGAAGGAAATGCCCGAACCCGCCTCGCCGGTCGCAGGCATGTCGCATCGGATTCCATATGCCCCGGATGAGCTGCCACTCGTCCAGCAACCGGGGCTCTTCTCCCTCAAGGATCGAGTCCGGGTCCACTTCGGCGGCGACGCGCAGAGCTTCAGAACCGTCTAGGAACACCTCGCTGTTGGCGAACCTCTGACCGGTCCACGTCTTGCCGCAGCCTCGCGGCCCTTCGATGAGCACAGCAGGCGATGAGGCCAGAGCCTCAGCAACCTCGTGGTCTACCACGCGGTCCAAATAGTTTGGGTTGCGGGTGTCAGACATGTTTCCTCCAACAGAAAGCATATCCTCAAACTCCACTTTACAGCGATTTCACACTCCATTTTGCAGCAGTTTCAGACTCCACTTTGCAGAATCCCAGATCAAGCAGCCTGACCACCTAGAGCGCAACGTGTACAGCCTCCGGTCGAATGTGTCACACCCGTCAATAAGGTGGTCCTGTGTAGTTGCAGCGGCCTCCGCACGAGCGTTCCATGAGAGTTGCCTGTGTGCTGGTGACCCATTTGAGGGCGAAGGTGGAGATGAGCCGGCATGGCCATCTGAAGGACAGCCCTGTGTTGATCGTCGATGGCAATGCATCGAAGTCGAGGGCTCTCATCGTGGATCGTTTCCCCGCCGCTCGCGAGGTGAGGGAGGGCATGAGCTTGGCGGAGGCGATAACCCACCACGCGGACGCTGTCGTGCTGGATGCCGACGAGCCTTACTATCGTCAGGTTTTTGCCCGCGTGCTGGCCGCCTTGCAAGAAGTCAGCGACCGCGTGGAGGGGGCTGATCTCGGCATGGCCTACGTCCGACTGGATGGACTGGAGGGGCTCTACGGCGGTGAAGAGGGCGCTGTCTCCGCGCTGTTGGACGCGGTTCCTGCTTTTTTGAGCCCTCGTGTCGGGGTGGCAGACGCCAAGTTTCCCGCCTTCGTCGCCGCCCGGGCGCGCTCGGGTCCGGGCGC
Organism: Acidimicrobiia bacterium; assembly: GCA_022827725.1. Taxonomy (GTDB): domain Bacteria; phylum Actinomycetota; class Acidimicrobiia; order Acidimicrobiales; family Bin134; genus Poriferisocius. The sequence goes on along the minus strand of JAJEIJ010000022.1, from coordinate 52,027 downwards.
CTCCCAGGTCGACGACGATGTGGGGGCCTTCCTCGCCCCGCACAGCATTGACCTGCTTCCGGTCTCGGCCAGCGCGAGGAGCGAAATGCACCGCTTCGGCCTGCACACCATGGGTGCCGTCGCCTCGATGGGCAGGCATGTGCTGGCCGACAGGTTCGGTCCCGAGGGCCAGCGGGCGTGGTCGCTGTGCCACGGCATCGACGACACCCCCGTGGTGCCCCTGGCCTGCGAGGAGCCGGTGGTGGAGCGCATCTCGCTGTCGCTGCACTCCTCCTCCATCGAGGCCCTGCTGGTGGCGGTGGACGCCCTTCTGCGACGGGCATTCGCCCGGCCCGATGTGAAGGGCCGGCACGCCGGGGTGGCACATCTGCTGGGCGCGGCGCCGGGCTGGCCGACGTGGGAGCGAAGTGTCCGGTTCAAGCAGCCCGTCGACGCGTGGGAGAGGGCCGCCGAAATCGTCCAGAGCCGGTTGGAGGCCGACCCCCCGTCCCATCCCATCGAGGACGTGACGCTCACCCTGGCGGACTTCACCGGCCAGTCGATTGCTCAGCTGGCGCTGCTGAAGGACGCTCGGCGCGACCGGCTTCAGCGGCTCGTCGAGGCCGACCGCAGGCTGCGGCCGCTGATGGGAGGCAGGCATGCCCTGTACCGAATCGCCGGCGTCGCACCCTGGCACCCCGTCCCGGAGATGCGGTTCCTCCAGACGCCCATCGATCCGTCGGGACTAGACACCATCAGGCCACTGCTGGCCCCGAACCCCGTGGACGTGCGCGAGGACGCGGCGGGAGAGCCGCGGTCAGTTTGTGCGGGCAGGCGCTGGATGGAAGTGGCCCGCATCGACGACCGGTGGACAATCGACCTGTGGTGGCTTCCCAAGCCCATCACCCGCTCCTACTACCGGATCGATCCCGGCGACGGCAGGCTGATCACCCTGTTCCGAGACTGCGTTGACCACCGCTGGTACCGGCAAAGCGCCTGATAGCGGACTCTGATGGGAACTACTAGTGGTGAACTGCTGACGGCAGGCTTCTGATGGCTGTCTGGGTGGAGCTTCGAGCCAAGAGCTTCTACTCCTTCGGGGAGGGGGCGTCGCATGTCCACGAGCTGCTGGCGCAGGCCATGCAGTTCGGCTATCCGGCGCTGGCCCTGACCGACACCAACCTGTGCGGCGCGCTGGAGTTCGCCCGGCTGGCCAAGAGCCTGGGCACCCAGCCCATCACCGGCGCAGAGCTGACGCTGACCGACGGCTCGAGGCTCGCCCTTCTGGCAAAGACACGGGCGGGGTACTCCAACATCTCGCGCCTTTTCACCCTGGCCAATGCCTGCGACCGCCGAGATCCCAAGCTCGACCCTTCCCACCTGCCCGATCACTGCGAGGGCGTGGTTCTGCTGACCGGCGGGCGCGAGGGGCCGCTCTCGCGGTTGGCGACCGACGACCGCACCAGTGAGGCCCACGGCCTGTTGAAGCAATACTTCGACTGGTACGGGCCCGGCTCGGTGTATGTCGAGCTTCAGCAGAACTTCTTGCCCGGCGACACCGACCGCAACCGCAAGCTGGCCGGGATCGCCGCCGAAGCCGGCGCCCAGGTGGTCGCCACCAACGACGTCCACTACCACACCCCGGACCGTGCCCGGCTCCAACACGCGCTGGTGGCCGCCAAGCTCAACACGACCATCGATCAGGCTCTGCCGCACCTGCGGCCCAACCATCATCTGCACCTGAAGCCCCCCGCGGAGATGGAGCGGCTCTTCAGCGATTGCCCACAGGCCGTGTCCAACACCCTTCGCGTCGCCGAGCAGTGCTCCTTCGACCTCAGCACCGACCTGGGCTACGCCCTGCCCGATGCCGCGGTGCCCCCCGGCTGCACGCCCCAGAGCTACCTGGAACAGCTCTGCCGCGAGGCGGCCGTCCGGCGCTACGGCAGTATCACCTCAGAGGTGGAGCAGCGCCTCGACGAGGAGTTCTGCTTGATCGAGCGCCTCAACCTGGCCGGCTTTTTGCTGCTGTACCGGCAGATCGCGCTGTTGGCCCAGCAGATCCTCGTGGAGCGGGGTGCAGTCAGCCCCGAGACGCCGGTGGAGGAGAGGCCGCCGGGGCGGGGGCGCGGTTCGTCGGTGTCCCTGCTCGTCGGATACCTCATCGGCATCAGCCACGTCGATCCCCTGAAGTGGAACCTCACCCTGGAGCGCTTCATCTCCGAGGACATGACCACGCTTCCCGACATCGACCTCGACTTCCCCCGGGAGCTGAGAGACGAGCTGATCGAGCGGGTCCACCGCCACTTCGGGCCCGAGCACGCCGTTTTGGCCGGGGCCGTCACCACCTACAAGATCAAGGGCATCATCCAAACCCTGGGCAAGGCCCTGGGACTGCCCCAAGAGCGCCTCGGGCTGCTGTCAAAGCGGCTGCACACCCGCCACGCCGCCGACCTCCGCAGTGAGATGACCCAGATGGCGGACTTCAAAGACAAGGTGGACGCTCCCCGATGGCGCGACCTGCTCGATCTCGCCCCGCAGCTCATGGGCGCTCCCCGGGGGCTGAGCCAACACGTGGGCGGCATGGTGCTGAGCAGCTCGCCCATCTCGGAGATGGTCCCCATACGGGCCGGGGCCACCGAGGGCCGCTACATCATGGACTGGGACAAAGACAGCGTGGCCGACGCCAACTTCGCCAAGATCGACCTCCTCTCGCTGCCGGTGCTCGACCAGATCGAGGAGGCTCTCGACCTCGTGGAAGAGCGGGAGGGGCACCGGCCCGACCTGGGCCGGATCAACCTGGAGGATCCCGGCGTCTACGACATGATCAACGCCGGCCTGTGCAAGGGGGTGTTCTTGCTCCAGTCCCCCGCGCAGTTGAAGATGGCCCAGCGGCTGAAGTCGCGCGACCTCCTAGACCTCGCCTATCAGGTGGCCCTCATCCGTCCCGGCGTGGGCACCCAGGGCAGCGCCGTCTCCCAGTTCGTGGAGCGCTACCGCCACGGGGCGGAGTGGGAGTACGACCACCCGTTGGAGAAGCGCGCCCTGGAGCGGGGGTACGGCATCATCGTCTGGCAGGAGCAGGTGGTGCAGCTCATCGAGGATGTGGCGGGCATGACCGCGGCCGAGGCCGACGAGGTGCGCCGCGCCTTTGCCCGGCCCAACAGCGAGCACCTGATCGACCTATGGCGGAAGGAATTCGCCGAGGGTGCCCGGCAGAACGGCGTCCCGGAAGAGGCTGCCAGGAAGATCTTCTCCAAGATCAACGGCCACTACATGTTCCCGGAGTCGCACTCCCACGCCTTCGCCGTGACCGCGTACCAGGCGGCCTGGCTCAAGCGCTACCACCCGGTGGAGTTCTTTGTGGCGCTGATGAACAACCAGCCGATGGGCTTCTACCCCATGGAGACGCTGAAGCAGGATGCCCGGCGCTTCGGCGCGCGGTTTCTGAACCCGTGCGTCAACCGGAGCCGAGCGGTGTGCTCGCCAGAAGGCGGTTCGGTGCGGCTGGGGCTTCAGCTCATCACCGACGTGGGGGCGGAGTCGGCCAGGCTCATCACAGAAGAAAGACAGCGCCAAGGCCCCTACACCACCGCCGGCGATCTGGTGCGCCGGACGGGATTGAAACCCCAGGCGGTGCTCTCGCTGGTGCTGGCCGGGGCGTTCGACGCCATCACCGCCAACCGCAGGGAGGCGCTGTGGGAGTCGGGGCTGCAAACCCGGCCCTCGGGCCGCAACCAAACCGCCCTGTCGCTGCCCACAGACGAGCGCGTACCCCCGCTTTCAGACTTCTCGGAGCGGGAGAAGATGATGGGCGAGTACCGGGCCATGGGCATCTACCCCGCTGGCCACCTCATGGAGTTCATCAGACCCGATCTCGGCCCCAGGGTGCTGCCCACCGCCGAGGTCGAGAAGCTCGGCGACGACGAAACGGTCAAAGTGGCCGGCTGGCCGGTGGCCCGACAGCACCCGCAGGGGCGCAACGGCACCGTGTTCGTGACCATCGAGGACGAGACCGGCGACACCCAGGTGATCGTCGGGGCCGACGTCTTCGCCCGGCGGCACCGGGATCTGCGCAGTCAGGTGATCACGGTCACCGGGCGGGTTTCCACCTGGGACGGGACCGTGAACGTGATCGCCACCGACCTGCGCGCCGTACATTCGGGGGTCATCATGCCGCCATCGCACGACTGGCACTGAGACAGCGCCCGGGGGGTTGGTGGGATGCCCTGTTCAGGCTCATAATGGGGTCGAGATGTGTGGCCGGTACAGCCTGACCGCCAGCCTGGATGAGCTGGCCCGGCGGTTCGACTTCGACAGCAACCGGGATGACTTCGAGCCGAGATACAACATCGCCCCCACCCAGCAAGTGCTGGCCGTGGTCGGCGGCGACGCCCGTCGAGCTGGCTTCATACGCTGGGGGCTGATCCCCCAGTGGTCCAAGGACGGCCCCTCCAGCCGTCCCCTGATCAATGCCAGAGCGGAGACGGTGGCCGAGAAGCCGTCGTTTCGCGACTCGCTGCGGCGCAGGCGGTGCCTGATCCTGGCCGACGGCTTCTACGAGTGGCAGACGGTGGGCGACACCAAGCGCCCCATGCGGGTCGCCCTGCGATCCGGCGAGCCCTTTGCCTTCGCCGGGCTCTGGTCGATGAGCAGTGACTCGGAGGGCAACCGCATCTCGTCGTGCGCCATCATCACCACCGCGGCCAACAACCTGCTCAAGCCGATTCACCACCGTATGCCGGTAATCTTGTCGGAGGAAGTGGAGGACCTCTGGTTGGACACCGCCCTTGACGACTCCCAAACGCTGACGCAATTCCTCGAGCCCTACCCCGACGATGCCCTGGAGGCCTACGAGGTGTCTGCCCTGGTCAACTCCGCTTCCAACGACCGCCCCGAGGTCGCTACACCCATATAGACAGATAGCGAGCGCAAGGTGCCCCAAATGAGAATTGTCCGAATCGGAGCGGCCTGCTTGTTCGGCCTGGTCGTGTTGATCGCTCTCACCATTGCCGCGTGCGGCAACGACGACGATACCGCAGTACCCCCGCCGACTGCGGTGGACGACGCCCCCGACGAACACGAACACGACCACGGCACAGAAGACCAGCACGACCACGCCACGCTGGTCGACGCTGTGCCCGACACGACTATCGAGGTGGAGGTGGCAGGGGGCAAGCCGGTGGAAGGGGTTCAGCGATTCCAGATCGATGCCCGAGACATTGTCACCATCATCGTGAGCGGCGATACCACCGATGAGCTGCACATCCACGGCTATGACCTGGTGGTGGGTTTCGCCCCCGACCAGCCCGGCACCATCACCTTCGAGGCCGACATCCCTGGCATCTTCGAAGCGGAGACCCACCACAACGGTGATCTGGTGATGGAGCTCGAGGTGCGGTGACCGCTGGGCTGCACTCTGTCTTCGCCCACGGGGTGGGGGCCCGGGGCGATCTGCCCCTGCCGTTCTATCTCTTCGGCATCGGGGCCGCCGTCGCCTTGATGGCCACTTTTGTCAGCTTGAGCTTCTTCTGGCATCGGCCCTGGCTGCCCGCGGCCGCCTCAGGCCGGAGCTTTGGGACGGCCTTCGGGCGAGTGCTCGACGTGGTGGCGGTGCCGGCCCGGCTGGCATCGCTGGCGTTGTTCGTGCTGGCCCTGGCCAGCAGCGTGAGCGGCGCCGCGGTGGGAAGCCAGCGGTTCGGACCGCTCACGGTGTACGTGGCGCTGTGGGTGGGGATGGCGATGGTGGCCGCGGTGTTCGGCGATGTGTGGCGGGTGCTCAACCCGTTCGAGACCATCGCCGCAGCCATCGAGTGGACCGCAAAAAAGCTAGGCCTGCCCCCGATCGACGACACCGGCGAGATTCCCGGCGGCTACTGGCCTGCGGTGGTGGCGCTGTTCTGGTTCCTGCTGTTCGAGCTCTGCTACCACGAGGGCACCACCAACGAGGCGGTGGGCGGGGCCATGATTGCCTACACGCTGGGCATGGTGGGCGGATCGGCGGTGTACGGGCGACGCTGGGTCCGACAAGCCGACGGTTTCGGCGTGCTGTTCTCGCTGCTGGCCAAGATGTCGCCGCTGTACCGAGACGACACCGGCGCGGTGCGGCTGCGGGCACCGCTGTCGGGGCTGACCACCGTGGCCCCCCGCATCGACCTGCTGGCCGTGCTGTTGATGGTGCTGGGCGGCACCACGTTCGACTCGCTGGCCGGCAGCACCCTGTGGCCCGACCTGGTGGGCACCCACCGGGGCTGGACCGCCACCGGGATCAACACCGCGGGGATGATCGTCGTCATCGCCATCATGGCCTTCCTCTATTACCTGGGGTCGCTGGCCGTGGGGTGGTTCACCGAGCAGAGCGCCGCCGAGGTGGCCCGGCGCTTCGCCCACTCCCTGGTGCCCATCGTGTTGGGCTACACGGTGGCCCACTACTTCTCGCTGCTGGTGCTCGACGGCGGGCAGAACTTCCTGCGCCTGATGTCCAACCCATTCGACCGGGGATCCAACTGGTTCGGAACCGCCGACTGGGCGGTGAACTTCTTCCTGGTGTCCACCGACGCCATCGCCTGGGTGCAGTTCCTGGCCATCGTGCTCGGCCACATCGCCGCAGTGCTGGTGGCCCACGACCGGGCCGTGGAGACCAGCGATGCCAGCGAGGCCACCTGGGCGCAGCGCCCCATGCTCCTCGTCATGGTGTTCTACAGCGTGGTCGGCCTCTGGCTGCTCCAAAAGGCCTAGCTGAACAACTCGGAATACAGTGGGACATGGCATCGCAAGCCGAGTTGGTCCACCTCAAGAACGACGAGCCGCTCGAACACGTGCTGGAAGTGCTCAACGCCGACGGGGCGGTGATCGTGGAGGACTGCTTCAGCGCCGAAGTGATCGACCAGATCCTCACCGAGCTGATGCCCTACGCGGAGAAGCCCGATTCCAACCGGACCTTCATCAACCCCATGATCGCTGCCTTTTTCGGCGAGCACATCCGCCACGTAACCGGGCTGGCCTCCAAATCGCCCACCTTCGTGGCCGAGGTACTGCTGCACCCGCTGATGCTCGACATCGCTGATGCCGTACTGGGCCCCAACTGCTCCGGCATCCAGGTGAACGTGGCCCACATGCTGGTGGTGGGACCAGGGGCCCAAGCCCAGTTCCCCCACCGCGACGAGGACGTGTGGCCTCACATGCCCCAGCCCAGCCCCGAGATGGAGCTGTCGTCGGTGACCGCGCTGTGCGACTTCACCCGCGAACTGGGCGCCACCCGGGTGGTGCCCGGCAGCCACCGCTGGGAGCCCGACCGCCAACCGGAGCCCCACGAGTTCGCCGACGCCGAGATGCCCGCCGGCTCGCGGGTGATCTACCTGGGGTCAACCATCCACGGCGCGGGCACCAACAGCACCGAAGACCAGCACCGGCCCGCCTTCCACCTGAGCTACATGCTGGGCTGGCTGCGCTCCGAGGAGAACAACTGCCTGGCCACCCCGCCCGACATCGCCCGCACCCTCCCCCGCCGGGCCCAAGAGCTGCTCGGCTACGACATCCACTACGCCGTCGACGACGGCGGCGGCTACCTCGGCGCCCTCGACCTGAAAATCCCCGCCGACATGCTCGCCTCCGGCGAGCTCTAGGCACCCTGGCCAGAAGGCAAACGCCCCCGGACGATTGGTCAGTCCGGGACTACGAGCGTGTCGCCGACTTGGATGGTGCCCGCGGAGGTGACCTCGGCGTTGGTGCCGAAGCAGGCGAAGGCCCCGTAGTCGAATTCCTTGCGGGCAGTGGCGGCAAGCACTTGCAACACACTCTTGGCTTGCTCGTAGCCCGGCTGGGCCAAGGTGGTCATCACACAGCGGGGAGTGGCGTCACCGATCCGCAGCTCCACGTCGCCAATCTTGACATCAAGGTCTTTCCAGACCAGATCGGCAAACTCCCCTGAACCGCTGTCGTTGTGGGCATCGAGCACGATGTTGGGACGAAATCGCCTGGCCCCCAGCATGACGCCGTCCAGCAGGGAGGCGAGGTGCGCCATTGACTGGTTGACGATGATGTGGACGGCCGAGGCATCGACAAACGAGGTCTTCTCAGTGAGCGCAGCAACAGGCAGGTCGACCTCCACATCCGAGAGAACAGTGCCCGGGATCTCCGGCCACTCGCTGCCGTAAGTCTCCTCGCGGCCTTCTTCGACTTCCATCACCTGCACTGGATCTCCCAACGCCCCCGTCAACGCGGCATCCAGCTCGCTGCTGCCCGCGGTGAACTCCCGCCCATCGGGGGCAGTGACGATTACGCGGCCGTCGGCATGGGTGCTCGCGCTCCAATCGAGGAGTTGGCCATAGGGACGGGGCCGCTTGGCACTGGCGATCTTGCCTGTCTCGATGTTGCGCACCGCCCATCGCCGATCCCCGACGATGGCACTGACGCGCAGCTCAAGGCTCTCGACCCGCTCACCGCCCATCGACTTGATGGGATATCGCCACAACTCAACAATGGAATAAGTAGTCATTCAGCGCCCCCGGCAGGATTCATGATCAGGGCCTCTCCCATTCCTCTTCTTGCAGCTGCGCCCAGGGCACCAGTGTTCCCTGGTCGCGGGATTGGTGTTGGTCGCCTCCGTACACCGCGAATAGTTCGCAAGGGCGCTGGCCTTGTAGGTAGGCGGCCACCTTATGGGCGGAGCTGAGGAACCTGGAGGAGGGTGTGCTGGCTGATTTTGCTTCTATCAATGTCAGCCTTTCGGGGTGCTCGATGACAAGGTCAACCTCTGTTCCGCTGCGGTCTCGGTAGTACGACAGGCTGCCGCTGCGGCCATGGTGGGTGCGCTGCTTGTAGATCTCAGAGACAACCCACGTCTCGAAAATCGCCCCTCTCAGCGGGTGTGACACAAGCTGCTCGGTAGTGCGGATGCCCAGAAGGTGGCAGGCGAGCCCGGTGTCGTAGAAGTGCAGCTTGGGCATCTTCACCAGCCGCTTGCGGAGATTGGTGTGGAAGGGGGGAAGCAAGAACACCACGAAGCTGGCTTCCAGGATGCTGAGCCATGCCTTCGCCGTGGGTTGCGACACCCCGCAGTCATCAGCCAGGGACGAAAGATTGGCGAGCTGTGCGGTACGGCCCGCGCAGAGCTGCACAAACCGGCCAAATGCCGAGAGGTCGCCCACATTGCGCAGCGTTCGCACGTCGCGCTCGATGTAGGTGGCGATGTAGGAGCCAATCCAGTCGGCTGGCTCGAGGCCGCGGTCGTAGATGCGGGGATAGCCGCCGGTGAAGAGCGTCCCCTCCAAACTCTGGGGGTAACGGGGGAAGCGGATCGCCTCTCCCCGGCTCAGCGGCAGCAGGTGGTGGACTTCGGTGCGGCCCGCCAGGGACTGGTTGACCGACTCCACCAGCGAGAAGTTCTGAGAGCCGGTGAGGATCCACTGCCCCGGCGTCGGATCGGCATCGATGAGACCCTGGAGATATGACGGCAAGTCCGGTGCCCGTTGGACTTCGTCGATGATCGCACCCTGAGGGAACTGGGCCAGAAAAGCCCGGGGGTCGTCGGTGGCGAACGAGCGCACATCGGGCGCTTCCAGGCTGACATAGGGATGCTGCGGGAACACCGCCTGGCAAAGGGTGGTCTTGCCGCTTTGGCGAGGACCGGTGAGCGTGATCGCCGGAGCAGTCTTCGCCGCCTTCTCCAGCCTCGGAGCCAAGTCCCGAAATATCGTCACAGCCCTAAGCTTAGACGAGTGCGGCTGATTCAAAATTCAATTTTGAATCAGCCAAGCGCCCCCGGCAGGATTCGAACCTGCGGCCTGATGATTAGAAGTCACCTGCTCTGTCCGGACTGAGCTACAGGGGCGTGTTGGGACTGTTTTCGGTCTGATTAATGGCGCAAAATACCGATAACCAGCCAAAACACAGAATTTCAGAGAGAATTCTAGCCGCGAAGGGCTATTTCGGCGGTATGGGATTCCGGCGCTGTCGGAAAAGCGTTTGAGCCTTCGCGTATTTGTGGGGCAGGGGGTGGTTGAGGGTCCCTGGGGAGGGGTCGGGGGTCGGCTGGCCGCTAGGCGTGTCACCTAGCACACAGCCCGTCTAACCCATCTGCTCAAAACGCTGGCCCGCTCACCACCGCACCGGCCCACGCCTGCCTGCACAACGGTCCGCTGGCTCTGGCTGCGGGAGAGCACGATGGGGGCTAAACCCTTCTACCTGACAGTCCCGATGGCACACTCGGCAGCATGGTAGAGAAAGAGCAATGCCGGGTGGCACGGTTGTCCTGATTGTCTTCGCGGTTCTGCTCGTTGTGGCCGCTTTCGCGGTGTTCAACGGCGTTGCGGCTTTGAGCGAGCACAGAACAGAGCGGGCCTTGCAGTGCAGCCGGTGTGGTCGTAGCGGGCCTTTCCCTGAACGCGAGATGATGGCGCTACGGGAAGGCCGACCTGTGTACTGCCCGGACTGCGGACACCAGCTTGACCGCAAGGAAGCGGAGAGGTCACTCTAACCGGGATTTCCCCACGAGAAGCAGACCCGTACTGGTTAGATCGAGACGGGGATGGAAATAGGTTGCAGGTCTTGACCAGCCGCTTTAGGTTGCGAGCGGACTAGAGGCGAGTGCATTGAATGAACGGGAAAATTAGCCAATGGACGAACTGACTGCCCATTTCGTATCCCACACTGGCTCACCGTTGCTACGTATCGTGCAAGCGATTGAGAGGAATAGGATCAGTTCAGGGAACATCACAAATGAATCCCCATGTGGCCGGGAAAAAGCCGCTTCGGAGCAGCTTCTACAGATATCCGAAACGAACTACATCACTATCCCAGGGGCAGCCGATTACGCCATACGGTCAATAGGCATCGCCGGAATCCACACAGTTGCAGCAGCTAGATTGCTGCTAGACGACTTCAGACACTTCCCAAGTTCCTCTGTCATGGCTTTGGCCCGGATATCCACCGAAGCTTCTGCTAATGCAGTTTGGATATGTGACAACACTATTAGGTGGGATGAACGTCTCCGCAGATTCGCTACTTTGTTCTTGGATCGAATGAAGGCCAGTAGACAAGATTTATCAAGTGTCGCGGGTGCAGATGAAGAAGCTGACAGTGTAATAGCCCAGACTGAAAGTGAAATTGCCGAGCACGGCTGGCAATGCGTTCCGTTGCCAAGTTATACAGAACGAGTCAAAAAAATGTGGGAACCCTTCGGAATCGAGGGCTTGTCAGACTTCTATGGGATGACCAGCAAGGCTATTCACGCTGATCCTACAGTTGAGAGCTTTGATATATCCCCGGAAGGCTGTCTCAAAGATCGCATTATAAGCACTGTGTATATGAGCCACGGTGTTCTTTCGTGGATCGCTTCTGTGAATCTGGCATCTAGTTGGCAAGGCTTACCGAACGTAGACATAAGACAGGACATCGAGCAATTTGAATCTGCCCTTAGCGAATGGGTGAAGATAACTGATGCCTTGCCCTTCAACTAAAAGGTGCCAGTGAGGGCATTCAACTCCCTATTCTGACTTCGCAGGGAAAAACCCGATGACCGTCGCCGGACTTGCCCTGTTAATCTGGCTCTACGCGTTGAAGCGGGGATGTCGGGTTCTGGTTTTTGTGGCGGGTTGGGTTTGGCCGGGTTTTCGTCCGGCGGCGAGCAGGATTCTGAGCCGGTGGTTGGCGAGGTTGGTGAAGCCTCTTGCTGAGCGTTTGACGTCTTTGGTTTCGGGCGTTGGCCGCCTCGGTGCGCCCGTTGTGGGTGCCGGTGGTGGTGCTGGCGATGATCTCTGTGCGCCGGCGCTTCAGGGTGGCGGCGAGCTTGTGCAGCTCGGGGGCGGCCTCGGGCGCTTGGCTGTAGGCGATGGCGTCGTCCAATCGGGCGGCGGCCTGTTCGGGCTCAGCGGTTTTGAACACCGACCGGACTTTCTCCTCGGCCGTGCCGGCAGTCGACGACCTCATCGTAGGGATCGCCTTGGTCGAGGGCTGCGTGCAGGCGCCGGAGGCCTGCGGCGTCGAGGCGCTCGGCGCCTGTGAGCAGCAGTTTGCGGATGCCGTAGAGGGGATCGCCTGCGCGGCCCCGGTGGCCGGTGGTCTCGGTCTGAGTGCGCTGGCGGCACCGGGCCAGCGCCTGGTTCGCCAGACGCACGATGTGGAACGGGTCGGCGGCGACCTCTGTGGCGGCGGGCAGGCTGCCGTCGCGGGCGAGTTGTCGTATCGCGCTGCGATAGCCCTCATGGGGGTCGACGCAGACCACCTCGACGACCCGGGCCCACCACCGGGGCTGCTGGGACACCCATTCGCGCAGGTCGGCAGCGTCTCTCCCGTCGAACACGTCGACGATCTGGCCATTGGATGCGTCGACCGCGGCGGTGATGAACCGCCGTCGCCGGCGACGGGCGGCCGAGGCCATGACGGTCTCATCGAAGCCCAGCCGGGCGACCTGGCCGACCCTGCCGGGGTCGCCGGCGATCTCCTCGGCGGCGGCCTCGACCGCTGACCACACGGTGCGCCAACTCACCCCCAAACGGCGGGCCACGGACGCCACCGAGCCCTCCACCGCGGCCAGCCGGCCAACACCCACCGCTCAGCCCGAGAGGTAAGCACCCGGCGCGGCCCGGCCAACTCTGAGCGCTCAGTCCAAGACCCCGCACCGCGGGCTGCGGCACTCCCAGATCCGCTTGTTCCACCGCACCCTCACCGGGCGGCCGTCCGCGCCCGAAGCATCTCTAAGCACCACCTCACAGCGCCCCTTCGAGCGGGCCCTGCGCCCGCACGACCCGCACAACACCACCTGCCCGCCGGGCGTCTGCACCCCACCACCACCTCGCCCTCCTCCTCGACAATGCCGGTCACCTCCAAACCGGCCGCGCCGAACCACGCCGCCGCACTAGCTTCAACCACCAGGGGCCTCCCGACTCTTGGACTATGTGACAGCCACAAGAATCAGCGAAACCCCCACCCCCAGTGGCGGACCCTCAAAACACCCTGATCCCAGCCTCAACACGAAGACCCGTTAATCTGCGGCTGGGTGCTGGGAGCAGCGTTCTCCTACCCAGGAGGACGAAGGGCTGATGTCGGGTTAAGGTGAGGGCATGGCGAGGCGACGGCGCCACAGGCAGTGGTATTCCAAGGGCGACGGCCTGTGGGGGAGGTCTCTTCCCGAAGAAGGTCGCGAATTCCAGGCGGGACGTTGCGTTCGCTCAGGAAATGCAGCGGAGCCTGGTGGAAGAGTGAAGCGGCGGCCATTTCCGCAGCCATGTAGGAGAGCGGATGCACGACGGCGAGACGAGCTGATGAACTCAAGAATGGCCTCGGGTCAAGGAGCGACAGCCGCCGAGGATCACTCCAGCATTCGCTGGCGGCCTTCGTCTCGGCCCCGCAGCCTGTGCTCGAGTTCTTGGCGCTGACTTTCGAGATCGTCCATATCCACTTGCAGGAGAGCGTCTTCGAATTCGCCGCTGTCAACCCACTCCTTGATAATCCGGGTGTCTTGCTCGCTCAATCCTCGTCGGGTCGAGATATTGGGCCCCTCGGGTTCAAGGGGTAGCGCGGCCTCAGTCACGACACGAGCACACCCGTCGGTTGTGCGACCTGGCAGCGGACTCACCGCCTTTGCAGGTTGAGTTGACCGCGGTTTTTCTCCGGTCAGATCTGCCCCAAGACTTTGCCCACTAGGGATTCATTGGAGAGCGCCAGAATCGCAGCGATAGCGGTAGCGTCGGGGGATGGCTGATGTTGAGGTGTTGACTAGTGCGGATGGGGTGGCGTTTGTGCGGACGCCGGAGGAGCGGTTCTCGGGGATTGAGGATTATCCGTACGAGCCGGGCTATGTCGATGTCGATGGGTTGCGTATGGCTTATGTGATGGTGGAGCCGGAGGACGTGGGCGATGGGACAGGCACGGTCTTGCTGCTGCATGGGGAGCCGACTTGGGGGTACTTGTACCGCAAGATGATTCCGACGCTGATGGCGGGTGGGTACCGGGTAGTGGTGCCCGACCTGATGGGGTTCGGGCGCTCGGACAAGCCGGTGGAGCGCTCGGCCTATACCTACGAAGGCCATGTGTCTTGGGTACGGGAGTTCTTGGCCACCACCGCCGCCGAGCGGGGCGCAGGACCGCTGCACTTGTTCGGCCAAGACTGGGGCGGGCTCATCGGATTGCGGGTGGCGGCTGAGAATCCCGAGTTGATCGACCGGCTGGTCTTGGCCAACACCGGCTTGCCCGAGGGCCAGTCGCCGGGGGCGGGGTTCGAGTTCTGGCAGCAGTTCAGCCAAGACGTGGAGTTCCTCGACTGCGGACGGATGGTGGACAACGCGACGGCCACCGAGGTGAGCGAGGCCGTCCAAGACGCGTACCGGGCACCGTTCCCCGAGGAGCTCTACATGGCCGGTGCCCGCCACTTCCCGCTGCTGGTGCCGGTCTCCCCCGACGACCCGGCGGTACCGGCCAACAAGGCGGCTTGGGAGGTTCTGGAGCGCTGGACCAAGCCGGTGCTCACCCTTTGGGCCCCCGACGACCCGGTGCTGGGCGGAGGGCAGGCGGCCTTCACCGAGCGGATCCCCGGAGCGGCGGGCCAGCCCCACACCCAGTTCCGTCCAGCCAGCCACTTCATCCAAGAAGACCAGGGCCCCGCACTGGCCGAGGCAATGGTCGCCTGGCTGCCCTGACCGAGCTTCCAGATGGGGACCGCAAACGGTTTCCCGGTCTCGCGTCTCCGGTTCTAGACTGACCGGGCCGTGCGGGCCGTAGCTCAGTCAGGTTAGAGCGCCGGGTTGTGGTCCCGGAGGTCGGGGGTTCAAATCCCCTCGGTCCGCCCAACAAGCCCCTCTAGCTCAATTTGGCAGAGCAACGGACTCTTAATCCGCAGGTTCTGGGTTCAAGTCCCAGGGGGGGTACAACACCTGAATTGCCGCGGGAACTCTCGACCTGCCATCCCAGCTTCGTTATCTAGAGCCGAATCTTGGCAAACAGGATTGTAGGGCGGGGTTTGCGCGGGTATTCTGGCTTTGTTATTCCCCGCCTGCCCTGTTCCGCAGGGCATGGCGGGGCTATTTTTTTTCCAGCCATGCCCGCCCATCGAGTCATAGCGTTCATCGACTACCAAAACGTCTACCACCTGGCCCGGGCGGCATTCAGCCCCGAGGGCAACCCCGACAAGAACTTCGGACACGTCCACCCGCTTAAGGTCGGGCAGCTACTGCGCGATCTCGGCCGATCCGAGTTCGCCAACCGCAAGTTGTTCGGTGTTCGGGTCTACCAGGGTCTGCCCGACAGCAGAAGCGGCGCCGGTCTCGTGCGGTTCACATCCCGCCAACTCGCTGGGTGGGAGCGTTCGGCTGGTGTTGTGGTCAAGACCAGGCCGCTGGCCTACTACCAGACCACAACAAGTGGCCGGGCAGCCTGGCGAGCACAGGAAAAGGGCGTCGATGTGATGCTGGCGGTGGACCTAGTGGACATGGCCAGAACCGACGCCTACGACACTGCGGTGGTGTTCTCAGCCGACACCGACCTCCTGCCCGCCCTCGAAGCCGCGGTAGAAATCGGCAAACGCGTCGAGACCGCCACCTGGCAGGGCCCCGGCAACAACCGAGGGCCACTCCGCATCAAACAGCGCAGCCTGTGGAACCATTACCTCGACCAGTCCTGCTTCGAGATAGTGCGCGACGACACCGACTACCTGGCCGCCCCCTGAAACCCGAGCCGGGCCCGCTGGCGGGCGGCGTAGCCTGACGCTGTGGCTGCCCCCGAGCACCTGCGGCCTTACTGCCAGCTGCTCAGCGTCTGCGAGCACGCCCAAGCCGCCCTCATTGACGCCACCTTGGGACCGCTCACCCCCGACCAGATTTCAATATGGCGGCACACCAGCATCTACCCCGCCACCCCGCTGCCCGTAACCGACCCCAACGCCGCCACCCCCGAGTTCGCCGCGCAGATGGCCGCAGCAGCAGTCCAACTCGCCGCCACCGCCATCTGCCCGGCGGTCGGGCAAACGACCTGCCGCGCACAACCGGCGGTCTATGCGGCGGGGCGGTCGCCGGTGGCGCGAGGGCGGGTGGCGAGCCATTCGTCAATCTCCGATGTGGGCCAGCGCACGGCCCGCCGGTCGATGCGGATCGGCTCGGGGAAACAGAATTGACGACAAGCACGAGCATGGCCAGGGCGCTGATTGGCTTGCAGTGGCGATCGACGGGCCGCAAGCTGGTATGCATCTTGCCCTGTCTGGTGCCCTGTTTCGTCGCGTTGGGGCAGTATTGTCGGCGGCACTGCCCCTGTCACTAGGCAGGATGCCAGCGAGGAGAGGCATGACTTCGCCTGATGACGAACCAGTGGCTGGACCAGTGGCCAAAAACTCAACCGCTGAGCCGAACGGCGGGAGTGGTTCTCTTCTTGACGAGGCGCGGGCAGAGCTCGAAGCAAAGGCCCCAGAGCAGACAGACGGAATATGGCTGGAGGAGCTGACTGCGAGAGTCGCCCCCCACATCCGGGACTGGAATATCAGCGATTGTTGGCGCTGGTCTGAGTGGCCCGACCGAGACGATGTGATGCCCGAGGGCACGCCTCCCGTCGATGTCGGAATCGACCTTGTGGCCCGCCGCCGCGACGACGGCAAGTGGGTGGCGATCCAGGCGAAAGCACGACAGCTCGACGAGAAGGGTGAGGGAGCACCGATTCTCTCAGGGGAGATGAACAAGTTCCTGTCCTCAGCAGCGGACAAGGACATTTGGGCCGAGCGGTGGCTGGTGGTCAACGGGAATGTCCACCTCAGCGGGCATTCCCCTGGCAAGGTCGCTATGTCGGGCGCTCCCGTCAAGCAGGTGAATGTCGCCCAGGCAGTTGAGATGCAGCGGGCTGCGCTCGCTGCGGCAACCGAGATCGACCCTGCCGCTGATGGGGGGGGGGGGGGGAGCCGTTCGCACAGACTCGCTCTGGCATGCAGCGAGAAGCTGTTGATCTGGCGGTAGAGCGGTTGAAGGCCAACGAGCAGGCCGACGAGGTGGGAATACCGAGGGGCGAGGCCCGAGGGCGTATCGTCTTGCCTTGCGGTACTGGCAAAACGAGGATTGCTCTGCGGATCGTCGAGCGGTTGGCCTTCGCTGGGGAACTAGCGGTAGTGCTGTGCCCTTCGATAGCGCTGGTGGCGCAGATACGCCGCGAATTCCTCGAACACGCCGCAGTCCCATTAAGGGCGATGGCTGTGTGCTCAGACCAGGGGGTTGCCGCCGACGAGGAGAAGGTCGCCAACGCCGACGACGCCACCCTGGACAGGGGGATGGAGACCGTCGACACGATCAAGGGCTGTCCCGTGTCGACCGATCCGTCCGAGATCGCTGCTTGGATACGCGAGAGGCGCGAGGGGCAGGCAGGTGATGCTGTGAGCGTGATCTTCGGCACCTACCAGTCGGCTGGGCGCGTCTCGGAAGGCATCGGCCAGGCTGATGCTGCTGATGCTTTCAAGGTGCTGATCTGCGACGAAGCCCATCGCACGGCGGGAGTGCGCCGCCGCAAACGCAGCACCGCTGCCGATGAACGGCTGAGCGACTTCACTCTGTGCCACGACCGCGAAGCCTTCCCTGCGACCTACCGCATCTACCAGACGGCCACGCCCCGCATATACGGTGACAGCGCTCTAGCTGAGGCAGCAGGAAAATCGAAAAACGGCGAGTTCTTGGTCAGGCATATGGACGACCAGTCTATTTTCGGTGTGGAGCTCTACCGCCGCTCCTACGCCGACGCTGTTCGCAACGGGTGGCTGTCGGACTATCGGATCATCGCTATGGGCGTCGGCGACCAAGAATCAATCGACCTCGCCAACCTGTTGGTCCGCGAAGCCGACGAGCAGGCAGCGCTCGAAGCGGAACAGGCGGCTGCCTCCGCAGCAGCGCAGGGGAAGAAGCCCAAAGCCGGTTCCTCACGCGGCGACAGGCTGCCCACCACAGGCGATTACCTCAAAGGAATGGCTTTCGCTCTGGCGATGGGAGGGGGAGCCATGTCAAAAAACGGGAACAACGTCCCCATCAAGTCCTGCATCGGGTTCCTCAACACCATCGCCCGCAGCAAAGCAATGACCGGCGTTCTGCAATCCGAAGCAGTCAGGCAATGGGTTGGCAACCAGACAGGAGCGCACGCATCGGACTACCAGTTGGAGCACCTCGACGCTTCATCCCCTGTGGCGCGACGAGACGAAGCCAAACGCAGGCTCGCCGTGGCCGACGACAAACACCCGCACGGCGTGCTGAACGTTGGGATATTCGGGGAGGGCACCGACTCGCCGTCGCTGTCGGCTGTCGCGTTCTTGGAACCGCGCAAATCGCCCATCGACGTGGTGCAAGCAGTCGGGCGGGCGATGCGCCGGGCCGAAGGCAAAGAGATGGGCTACATCGTCGTCCCAGTGGTCATACCCCCAGGCGTGGATGCCGAACGGCATCTTGCCATCAGCGACAAGCACGAGGGCTGGCAGGAACTCGGCGACATCCTCCAAGCGCTGCGCGCCCACGACCAGCGCATCGAGGACGCTCTGCCCGAAATGCTGACCATCCAACTGCCCTCCGACCAGCCGCCGCTGTTGGAGTTGCGGACTGTCGTAGCTGTCGGCAGGCCCGCTCAGAAGAACCTCTCGTACGCCGTGGTGAAAGGCAGCCGAGACGACGCCGAATACATCGTCCGCGCCGCCGTCAAGCAAGACCGCCCGCTGCTCGATTTCGACAGCACCGAGCCGTTCGATGAGACACTGTGGTCAGAACTCAAGGACCAGCCGACTGCGATGATCGTCCACGTCAAGCGCCCCGATGGCAGCACGGAGACACGCGAGGACACAGTGGTCCGCCACAAGCCGAAACCCAATCAGGAACGAGGAGATGTCAACGAGAGGCAGACCAAGCGGCGAGCCGGCAAAGTCGCCAACGGCGAACGCGGCAGACCAGTTCCCAGTCCTGCCGAACGCGAGCTGAGGCGCAAAGAGCGAGAAGCCCAGAAGAAGGCCGACTTCGAGGCGCACATACAAGGCGTGCTGATCGACTTGTCAGAGCAGATGGGCGGCAGCATTGCGATGAACCTGCTGGAGAAGTCGGGGCTGACGGGCAACAAGGTCCAACGCGATCTGAATCTGCTGAGAAGCGCCGTGCAGGAGGCGGCTAGGCACATACACGACGAAACTGGACTGGCAGCGGCGCTAGACGAGCATTTCGGGTTCGACCAGCTGGCAGCACCCAAAGCGGGCAAGCCGAGGGCTGACGGGGCAACCGTTGCAGCGCTGCTGTGGATGAACGCCGCGATGCTGCATCAGAGGATCCACGCCGGCGGGTGGCTCGGACGCAAGGGGATAGACGCTCTCGCCGCTGTCAAAGCATCACCAGAGCCAGACGAGATGTTCCGCGACTCATGGCACGCCATCACCAGACAGGACTTCCTTCCAGTCATCGAACCAGCAACGGAAGCGCTGTCAGTCGCGAAGCGGTCAGGCCGGCTCGGCGGGCTGCGCCGCGCCCTTCGGCACATAGCGGGTGAGGCGGAGATGATCGCCGACACCTACGCCGACATGGGCACAGACCACGCAGGCGCGCTGTTCAACGAGGTCATGGGTGACCAGTCATCCGACGGGGCGTTCTTCACCAGACCCGTCGCAGCGGACATCGCAGCGAGGCTTGCCTTAGACGCAGTTGATCCCGACAACACTTTGGACTGGTCCGACAGCGACGTTTGGCGTTCCCACAAAACAGTCGATCTGGCCTGCGGATCGGGGACGCTGTTAGCGGCGGTGATGACTGACATGAAGCGCCGGGCGGAACTTCACAGTGCCGACAGCGAAAGGTTGGCCGAGTTGCAGAAGGTAGCTGTCGAGGAGGTCTTGAAAGGACTTGACATCAACCCCGTGTCCCTCCAGATGGCAGCTACCCAGCTCATGTCAGGCAACGCCGATGTGAAATACCGCAAGATGGGCCTTCACCTGATGCCCTATGGGCCTCAGCTCGACGGCGCCTCGGCCGCAGGCACGCTTGAGCTTATAGCCAGAAGCGAGATCGTCAACGCTAGGAGGCTATTCGACGACGCCGCTGAATCAGTCCGCATAGCGACAGGTGCAGAGATGTCGTTAGAAGGCCCGGAGATGGACGATGCCGCTGCCGCCGCCGCTAATGCCCGCATCGTCGTGATGAACCCGCCGTTCACCAACCGCACCAAATCAGGCGAGAAGTTCGACAGCGGCGACCAGCAGAAATTACGCCAAAGAATGGACGCTCTGGAGAAGATGCTCGTGTTTTCGGAGCCTTCGCTGGACGGAGTTCTTGACAAGAACTCCGTCCGGCCAATGTTTGAAACATTGGCCGGATCATGCTTGGCAACAGATACCGAAAGCGTGTTCGCCATGATCGCCCCGACAGTCATAGCCACGGCGGAATCAGCCGCCGGAATGCGCCGGTGGATGGCTTCGCGGCTCCATTTGCACACAGTTCTGACGAACTTCGCCACCCGCGACGGCAACCTGTCGCAGAACACCGAGATAAACGAGAGTATTTTCGTGTTCAGCAGGTGTGACGGCCCTCATCCCCCGACGCGGGTCATCGCGTTGGACAGGTTCCCCGCAGACAACCAAGGCACCGAAACCCTGCACTCCTACCTGCAATCCACAGAGGCGGGCACACTGCCCGACGGGTGGGGCGAAATCTCGCACTGGCCAACAGAGAGGGTCGCCGCCGGCGACTGGACCGCAGCGGTGTGGCGCTCACCCGATCTCGCAGCCGCAGCCGCGGAGTTCGCTTATGCCGACGACCTCGCAGCGCTCTGTGCAGAGAGAGAGAGAGAGAGAGAGAGAGACGAGCGGTCCACAAAACCAACCCGACGCTCGGCGCCCAGTACCGCAGAGCAGAGAACGCGGAAGGCAGGGACAAGTGATGGTTCACGCCACACTGCAACCGCTTTACGCCGACTACCGCAAGACGGGAAGTCGGCCAGAGGCGAAGAGCTAGCGGTACACGCAACAGGACAAGCAATGCGCGACGACTACAGCAAGCAACCCACAGGTGAATTTGAGCCTTTCCCCGTGTTGCAATCCAAAGGGGCTGAGGGCCAGCAGCGGATCGAGGCAGTACCGGACGCATATTGGGAATGGAAGAAACTAGGCAAACCCCCGATTTTGGGGAAAGCAGGTCATCTGTTGGTCTCAATGGGCCACCAACTAGCGACGGCTCGCCTCACCGCAGTCGCGTCCGACGAGCGCTATGTCGGCCAGGGTTGGATGCCCGTCACAGGGCTAGACCCAGCGCAAGCAAAGGCAGCCGCCGTATTCCTCAACTCCACCCCAGGCCGATTGCTGATCCTGCGCTATAGGGGCAAGACGCTGAGGTTCCCTTTCTACAACCCCGCCGTTTGGCGCGACCTCCCAATCCCAGACCTGCAAGACGACCGTATCCGTGAGCCGCTAGCCAACTGCTGGGAGGCGACCCGCTACACGGAGGTGCCGCAGTTCCGTGACGGCTACCGCGATGTGCGCCGCCGCTGGGACGAAGCAGTCGCTGAGGCACTCGGCTGGGACGCAGAGCATCTCGCCGATCTCGGCGACCTGCTCGCCCAAGAACCGCATGTGAGGGGACTCGCGTATGGGCAGTACGGCGACGGGGCCGACCAGTAGCTCGTCCCCAACGAGCAACAAACCCGAACAAGGAGCAGCTTGACCAGCCCTCCCCGGCTTCTCATCACACTGTCCCTGCGCTCCAATAGACTCGCCGCGAAGCAGCTGTGAATCTCCCCGGGTTTCACCCAGCCAGCGCACTCATTATGGGAGTGCGAGTGCCCCCCTTTGGGCGGTTGCCTTGACCAAGAGGCAACCTTGACTTCGACCGAGGAGGAGAGGTCCCCTTGATCTCCCCGGCGGTCTGGCTTTCCTGCCAGTTCCACCGCAGGCTGTGGATCGTGGAGACCGGCCAGACGGTGGCTCTTGCACTGTCGTCTTCGCTAGGTGGTGCGGGGTCCGCCGGCCGGCGGCTCAGACAAGGTCGGCGGGCGACCGGTCAGCGACCACCTCATGCGTGGTCGGGGATGGGGGTGTTCGAGGGGCCTTTGGCGATGAGATCGGCGATGGTTTGCTCTGGGACGAGGGCGAAGCACCACGCGTCTACGCCGACGTTGATCTCGCGGTGTTGTTGGCGCCACTTCTCGTGGACGTGGCCGTGAAGCAGCCAGTCTCCGTCGTCTTGGGGGCGCCACTGGGCGAACTTCATGTCGCGGCGGGCGTCGAGCTTGTAGGGGAAGTGGCTGAGGTGCGACCTGTGCCGACGATGGTGTGGGGCTCTGGGTTGTAGATGATCTTGTCTATCCCGCCGATGCGGTAGTAGTCGGCCCGCTCCCAGCGGTGGTCTCTGCGGCCTTGCCAGCACAGGTCGTGGTTTCCGTTCCCAGGGGGTACAACTCAGAGGTTTCCTTTGTCCGATGGGGAACCTCGAACAAGTCGCCTCCGTCATCAGAATAGCGTGCCATATGCTAATGCGTTTGACGCGTTAAATCTTTTAGCGCGCTAAATATCTTAGTGTTTAGCGCGCTAATATCGGTAACGCGCTAAACACCATGATCTGTGGCGCGCTCATAACAGAAACCGGCAAGCGGAGCAGCAAGATGGGATCCCTCGTCGAGCAAGTGTGGCACGGCAACCCGGGGGCCTTTCGCGCCCGCGACCGCCGCGGCGGCCGCTTCAACGCCTATGTCCCCCACCCGCTTCGCGGATGGCATCCGCTGCTGCCGGCCGATATGGCCGCGTCGGTCGCCGCTGCCGAGAATGAGTTGAGAGACACCGCGATCGCCGCCAGGGGGGACGGCGCTGGGATGTTCTTTTGGGCAGAGTCACTCGGGTCATCTCGCATAGAAGGAGTCGCACCCGGAACCAAGAAGGTCGTACATGCCCTCGCCCGCCGGCAGCGCACACCCGGCCGGGATTTCCACGGGCCCGTCGGGGAAGTCCTCGCCAACATCGATTCCACCACCACTGCGCTCGAGCTACTTGCCGACCGAGAGCACATCAGCATCGCCACCCTCCAGCAGGCCCATCGGGTCCTCATGGATGCATCCCCCACCCCCCACCTTGGCGGCCGCATCCGTGACGAACAGAACTGGGTGGGCGGCAACGACTGGCACCCGCTCGAAGGCGATTTCATCCCCCCGCCCCCAGAACACTGCGACCCACTGCTCGAAGACCTCGTGTCCTACCTTCGGGTCGAAGACCATTCGCCCCTACTGCAAGCGGCAATCGCCCACGCCCAGTTTGAGACAATCCACCCATTCGGCGATGGAAACGGGCGCACCGGGCGGGCCGTGTTGTACGCCGTGCTAAAGCACCGGCTCTGCGGCGCCCAGCCCGCCGCGCTGCCACCGATCAGTCTCGCTCTCTCACGAGACCGCGACGCGTACATTGCCGCGCTCGCCGCCTATCAGACATACGTCGGACCGGCTGACGGCCCCGCGCGGGCAGAGGCGCTCGGCCCATGTGCGGAAGCGCTCGCCACCGCATCCCTCAGAGCCTGTACCGCGGTCCGTCGATACACAGAGGCAATGGTCGCCCTTCGAGACCGCTGGCGGGCGGCCGCCGGAGGGCGGCGAGGCCGGTCGGCAGTGTCCGCGGCCATCGACTGCCTGCCCGCCCACCCGTCACTCACCCCCTCAGCCCTCTCAGAGATCACCGGATACTCAGAACCCAGGGCGGCCGCCGCGCTGCGCCACCTCGAAGCCGCCGGGGTCGTGAAGGCCCGCACAGTGGAAACCGGGATGCGCGTCTACGACGCAGACCAAGTGTTCAACGCCTACGAGGTGATGGCATCCACCATCTGCGACAAAAGGGCCTCCGCAGACGACTATGCCAATATCGTCGCCAGCCCGCTCATCTCCGCGCCTGCCCAGCCACTCCGCCCCACCGGCCGACGCCAACAGGGCGTCAGCCCATGGGAGCTCTGCCCGCTCTCAGTGAAATCCACCGGCCTGCCCTGCGGCCTCAAAGCCGGACACCAAGGCCACTGCCGCCAGATCCCCCACCGCAAACACCCACCCCGCTAGCCGTCCCCGCCCGACAAGCCCCTCTAGTCCGGGGGGGTCGAAGCTCTGGATCCAGCGGGTGTACGTGGACGGCAAGCGTCGCGAGACGGGACTCGACAGTTATCCCAAAGTCTCGCTGGCCGAGGCACAGCTCCTAGTGCTGACGGCGCGGGCGACAGCAGCCCAAGGGCGATACCCCATCGCCGAGAAAGAGCGGGAGGCTGCCGAGCAGCCAGAAGGGTGTCCACGTTCCAGCAGGCAACAGAGAAGGTCTTCGAGGCGAACCCAGCACTAGAGCGGACCGAGGCTATCTAGGCCGAGCTAGGTCACGCGCGGGCGAACTGCCAGATTGCCGGTATGGCGACCCTCCGCCTCAGACTGCGGACAATCGGCCTAGTGCCGTTAGTCGGCGCAACCCTGTCGGCAGGGCATTCCGACAGCACCGCCATAGCACACACTTCCACCGACGCTGACGGCGAGGCGGAAGTCGAAGTCGCACA
Source organism: Acidimicrobiia bacterium (assembly GCA_022827725.1). Classification (GTDB taxonomy): domain Bacteria; phylum Actinomycetota; class Acidimicrobiia; order Acidimicrobiales; family Bin134; genus Poriferisocius. The sequence goes on along the minus strand of JAJEIJ010000022.1, from coordinate 27,572 downwards.
ACACAGCCGCTGCCGGATCGCAGTGGGGCAGTTCCACAGTTTCGCCGCCGAGCTGCCCGACCAGCCGGTAGTCGACGTGAGGGAGCTGCTGTAGACGGCCTGCCCCGCCCGTAGCCGACCCGATACACACGGGAACCTATACTCGGCACCCGTGTTAGACGGCGCCGGCTGGAGGGATCTGATCCTCTGGGATTGGCCCATTCCTCTAATCGTCACTGTCGGGTTCTACGCGCTCGCTGCAGCCGGAGCACTGAGACTGCTTCGGCTTGTCTTGTCGCTGGCAGTGCGTGGGTATTACCTGATCGCCACGGGGCGCGCAGTTGACTACTCCGAGTTGAGGCACACCCGGCACCAAAGTGGGAGATTCGCTGGGGATCATGATTGGGATGCCCTGCCTAAGTGGAAGCGCATCTGGCTGTCGCTGTGGGAAATGCTGACATGGTGGATCACGGGGTACAGCCAAAAGCAGTCTGTCACCAAAGTAGCTCTGACGAACCTAAGCAGCAGGAGTGGCATCGGTGCACAACGGCAAGAAGGGCCTCACGCCACTGTGAAACGAGAGCCCAATTTCGGTCCAGCATTGCCGGAAAGACCCCCTGACGATCCTGCCGATGACAAAGAGCAGTAGGACGGTTGACGCTGCCAGAGCGGCTGCTGCCCGACAGGCCGACGTCGATATGCGAGGGCTGATAGGACGGGGCTAGGCCGGCTCGGGGCGAGGATGACCTTATCTATCGGCTCCAGAAGACGTCGTAGGCGATGTACGCCATACCGATGAAGGGGGCGAGCCACAATAGGTACCTGCGGAGCAGGACCATTCCTTCGACGAGAAGGGTCACGAGCCTGCCCCTAAGGTGCCTCCAAGGAGGTGGATCACCTCTGAGGGAGTAGATGAACCCCTCACTAGAAATCTGTCGTTGGAACTTCAGGTATCGGGGCTCTGAGTCGTCGTATATCAAACCGGGGCTCGAGGTGATGTTCTGGTAGTTCTCTTCGTGGGTCAAGGGCCGTTGGGAGTCGTCGCCCTCATACGGTGTCACTCCGCCATAGGGGATCTTCTTCCCAAGCCAGTAGCGGAGCCGCTGGCCTCGGGTCCAGTCTGCCCGCCGGGTCGGGCATTCGGTGAGATGCCATCCTTCCGGAGTGGCTAAAGGCCCCTCCTGCGGGCAAGTGCAGTCACGCTTGCTGGCCATCTGTCGCATTCCTTGTCGGATCAGAGTTGATTTCATGTAGCCCAACCTAGTTGGGACCCATGACATTTCGGGTGCTACTAATCCGTGGAAATACACGGATAACCTGGGGATTTGCTCAGAGCTGCTACCCAATGACAGGCCCTTTCAGGGAAGGATGTCGTGGCTGCCAATTCGCAGCCAGACAACATGGCGCTTGCCGGGAATCTGTTGAGGCCCCCAGGAGAAGATTGCCCTCCCATCTGGTGCCCACGACATCTCATAGGTGCCGGGCTCCCCTTTCACCTTCTTGACGCGCAATCCGGCACGGAACCAAGTGAGACGACCCTCTTCCATAGCGGCCAGGTCGGCCACAAACTCCCGCAAGCGGTCTTCGAAGAGGGCGGCTTGAGCCGGAGTGAGTCGTTTGAGGTCGCGTTTGAACGAAGGGTTCTCAATGTGCGTCGGCACGAGTGAGCTGTTGCCGGGGCGGCTATTGAGAAGACCCGTTTCGCCGCGCTCTCATGGCGGCGATGAAGTCTTCGGTGCTGGCGTGGAACTCGCCCTCTTCTAGATCGGCTGGGGGCCCCTTGCCGGTGTCGGCATCAATGTCAGCAATAGACAAGGTCTCGGACTGTGCTGCTTTGCGCTGCTTGCGGGCCGAAGATAGCCAGCGCTTCAGTTGCGAGACAGCCATTACCTGCCCTCCGGGGTCAACTTGGGTTTCTACTCTACCCCGACTGTTGCCTTGAATCAGGGGCGCGTTGCCAGCCGACACCGGTCCGGATTCGACGCGGGCAAACTCGCGCGCATCGTGCTACAGTGACACTGTTCCGCATTGCGGTACTGGTCCACAGTATGGAACCCGCCCTGGGGTCCAGCACCACAGAAGGAGTGTGTCGAATGACTGACACGCCCGAGATCGACGACATCGATCTGTCGAGTCTGAACGACGAAGACCTCTGTGCGCAGATGCACGACGATCTTTACGACGGCCTGGCCGAGGAGATCGACGAGGGCACCAGGATCTTGCTGGGCCGGGGCTGGCCGGCCGACAAGGTGCTGGACGTGGCGCTGGTGGAGGGGATGCGCATCGTGGGCATCGACTTCCGCGACGGCATCCTGTTCGTGCCCGAGGTGCTATTGGCCGCCAACGCCATGAAGGCGGGCATGGCCATCTTGCGGCCGCTTCTGGCCGAGACCGGCGCCGAGCCCATCGGCAGCGTGGTGATCGGCACGGTCAAGGGCGACATCCACGACATCGGCAAGAACCTGGTGGCCATGATGCTGGAGGGCGCGGGGTTCGAGGTGACCGACCTGGGCATCAACACCGACGTGGAGGAGTTCATCGCCGCCCTCGACGAGCACCAGCCCGACATCTTGGGCATGTCGGCGCTTCTCACCACCACCATGCCCTACATGAAGGTGGTCATCGACACCCTGGTGGAGAAGAGCCTGCGGGAGGACTTCATCGTGCTGGTGGGCGGCGCTCCCCTCAATGAGGAGTTCGGCGAGGCCATCGGCGCCGACGCCTATTGCCGTGACGCGGCGGTTGCCGCGGAGACCGCCAAAGAACTCGTAGCTGCCCGCCGAGCCGCGGTCTGACCATGTCCAAAGTGCTCGTGGTGGCCTGCGGGGCGCTGGCCAAGGAGTTGCGCCACCTCATCTCGGCCCTCGAGAACGAGGGGGGCGGCCCCGGCATCGACCTCGAGTGCCTGCCGGCCAAGCTGCACAACCGCCCGGAGCTGATCCCCGAGGCGGTGCGGGATCGGGTGCGGGCCGCCCGTGGCCGCTACCAGACCATCCTGGTGGGCTACGCCGACTGCGGCACCGGGGGCCTGCTCGACAAGGTGTGCCGAGAAGAAGGGGTGGAGCGCCTCCCCGGCCCCCACTGCTATGAGCTGTATGCCGGGACCGAGGGCTTTGACCATCTCCAAGAAGAAGAACTGGGCACCCTGTATTTGACCGACTATCTGGTGCGGCATTTCGAGCGCCTGATTCTGGAGGGGCTGGGCATCCTCGACCACCCCGAACTTCAAGACGTCTATTTCAAGAACTACACCCGGCTGGTGTACCTGTCACAGGAGCACGACCCCGAACTGGACCGATTGGCCCGACAAGCGGCCGACCGTCTGGGGCTGCGCTTCGAGAAGGTGGTCACCGGTTACGGAGGTTTGGTCGATGCGCTGGTAGAGATCCGGGAGCGAGCCGCGTGAGTCGGCGGCGGGGGAGTAACGGCAACCTAGTGGTGATCTGTTGGCGGGACATCCCCGCTCAGGTGAACGCCGGCTCGGGATCCTCAAAAATCCAGCGCATCCTCCCCCGCCGCTTCCAAAGGGCCATTGACGAAGCCGCCATGGTGGCCGGCAAGACCCAGGCTTCACAATATGTGGGCGAGTGGCGCCGCAAGGTGATCCCGGGCGATCCCAATGATCCCGAGGGTGCCGCCTTGCGGGCCGCTGAGGAGCTCGAGGCCGCCTTCCCGCGGGAGCGCCTCAAAGAATTCGTAGCAACCGGGGGCTGGGACCCGGACACCAGCGAGCCAGCACCCGAGGACATCGAGCCATCAGACGCGGCCAGCGCCAACGACCACTCCCCAACCGTGAGTCCCCAGGAGGCGACAACGTGACCGAAACCGTGCTCAGCTCGGCGACAAGAGAGGTGGTGATCGGCTTCGGCCGTCCGTTCGTGATGATCGGCGAGCGGATCAACCCCACCGGGCGCAAGCTGCTGACCGAGGAGATGAAGGTCGGCGACTTCAGCCGAGTGGAGGCCGACGCCCTGGCCCAGGTGGCCGCCGGCGCCCACATGCTGGACGTGAACGCCGGCATCCCGCTGGCCGACGAGCCCGCGCTGTTGGCCCGGGCCATCAAGCTGGTGCAGTCGGTGACCGACGTGCCCCTGTCCATCGACTCGTCGATCATCGAGGCGCTGGAGGCCGGCATCGCGGTGTACGACGGCAAGCCGCTGATCAACTCGGTCACTGGCGAGGAAGAGGTGCTGGAGCGGGTGCTGCCCCTTGTGGCCCGCCACGGCGCCGCGGTGGTGGCCATCTCCAACGACGAGACCGGCATCAGCGAGGATCCCGACGTCCGCTTCGAGGTGGCCCGCAAGATTGTCGAGCGGGCCTCCGACCACGGCATCCCCCGCTCAGACGTGGTGGTGGACCCACTGGTCATGCCCATCGGGGCCATGGGCACCGCCGGCCAGCAGGTGTTCCGCCTGGTGCGGCGCATCCGAGAAGAGCTCGGGGTGAACACCACCTGCGGGGCCAGCAACGTGAGCTTCGGCCTGCCCAACCGCCACGCGGTCACCGGCACGTTTCTGGCCATGGCCATCGGCGCCGGGATGACCTCAGCCATCATGAACCCCCTGCACGGCGAGGTGAAACAGGCGGTGATGGCCGCCGACGTGCTGGCCGGCCACGACCAGGACTGCATGGCGTGGATCGCCGAGAACCGTGACCCGACCGCCGCCGGAGAGGGGGCGGCCCGCCGTCGGGGAGGACGTCGCCGGGCCGCAGTATGAGCCCTGAGCACCGCGTGGTGTTCACCCCCAGCGGCATCGAGGCATCCGCCGCCGAGGGGTCGACGGTGCTAGACGCGGCTCGCACCGCCGGGGTGGACATCGACTCAGTGTGCGGGGGCCGAGGGCTCTGCGGACGCTGCCAGGTGTCCCCCAGCACGGGCCAGTTCGCCAAGTGGGGGCTGACGAGCACTGACGACGCCCTCTCCGCGCCCGGTCCTACCGAGCTCGACTACCGAGGACGCCGCCCGTTGGAGGCAGGCCATCGGCTGAGCTGTCAGGCCGCCGTGCTGGGCGATGTGGTGATCGACGTCCCGCCCCAGAGCCAAGTACACAGCCCGGTGGTGCGAAAGGCGGTCGATCTGGGCGAGATCACCCTCGACCCGGTGGTGACCCTCCACTATCTGGAGCTGCCCATCGCCGTGCTGGGCGACGAGATCTCCGATGCCGAACGGCTGGTCGGCGCTTTGGACCACGACTGGGACCTGTCCGACGTTGAAGTTCCCGCTTCAGCCCTGCCCGCCTTGTCTTCGGCGATCGCAGAGGGGAACGGGGCGGTCACCGCCGTGGTCCACACCAGACGGCAGTACTCAACCCATGCCGAAGACGGCGAGGTTGTCGAGCGGCGGGTGCTCACGGTGCGACCGGGGTATTCCGATGCGGAATTCGGCGTGGCGGTGGATGTGGGCTCGACCACCGTGGCCGGCTACCTGCTGGATTTGGCCACTGGTGAGGTGGCCGCAACCGCAGGGCGCATGAACCCGCAGATCCGTTTCGGCGAAGACCTGATGAGCCGGGTGTCCTACGCCATGTTGAACCCCGGCGGCACCGCCGAGCTGACCACGGCAGTGCGGTCGGCCATCGACAACCTGATCGGAGAGCTCTGTGAGACCGCGGCCATCGGCCGGGCTGACGTCTGCGATCTCGTGGTGGTGGGAAACCCGATCATGCACCATCTGGTGCTGGGCATTGACCCCACCCCGCTGGGCGCAGCCCCGTTCACATTGGCCGTGCGCGACGGGGTTTGGGCCGACGCCAGCGACATCGGCGTGGACCTGCCCGGCGCATCCCTCTATGTGGGGCCGTGTATCGCCGGCCATGTGGGAGCCGACGCGGCGGCTGCCCTGCTGGCCGAAGGGCCGCACCGATCCACTCGCCCTCAGCTATTGGTGGACGTGGGAACCAATGCCGAGATCGTGCTGGGCGACGGTCAGAAAGTGTGGGCGGCGTCGAGTCCTACCGGGCCCGCATTCGAAGGCGCCCAGATCAGCTGCGGACAAAGAGCCACCGCCGGGGCAATCGAAGGAGTGCGGATCGACCCCGCCACGCTGGAGCCCCGCTTCAAGGTGATCGGCTGCGAACTGTGGTCCGACGACCCCGGCTTTGAAGACGCTCTGGGCTCTCTGGAGGTGTCCGGGCTGTGCGGTTCGGGAATCATCGAGGTGATTGCGGAGATGTTCCTCGTCGGGATCGTCGACCACCGAGGAGTCATCGGCGGTGAGCTGGCCGAGCGCAGTCCCCGCATCATCGCCGACGGTCGTACGTTTTCTTATGTGCTTCAAATCCAGCCGGTACCGCTATTGGTGACCCAAAACGACGTGCGAGCAGTTCAGTTGGCCAAGGCCGCGCTGCGGGCCGGCATCGACCTGCTCTTTGAGCATGCCGGGATCGTCGAGGTGGCCGATGTGAGGTTGGCCGGAGCGTTCGGTGCCCACATCAGTCCGGTTCACGCCATGGTGCTGGGTTTGGTGCCCGACGGGCCGGTAGAGGGGGTCAAAGGGGTGGGCAATGCTTCGGGGGCGGGCGCGGCCCGGATGCTGCTTTCGGGATCACAGCGCGCCGAGACCGAGCACACCGCCCGGGAAGTGGTCAAGATCGAGACCGCCACCGAGGCCCGTTTCCAGGAGTTGTTCGTGGCCGCCATGTCGCTGCCCCATGAGACCGCCCCCACCCCCCACCTTGAAGATGTGGTGGATTTGCCCCCGAGGACCACAACCGATAGCGAGACTGCCGGAGCGAAGCGGAGGCGCGCGGGCAGAGCGCGAAGGGAAATGCAGGAGCAGCGATGAGCGAGCGACAAGGAAGGCGGGGCGGCGGTCGAGCCGGCCGCCAGGCGGCCCGGGCGGCCAGCCAGGTGTTGGCCGCTCCGGTGCTGGAGCGGCGCCTTCCGCCGGTGGAGATCATCGACGAGGCCGGCCTGGCTCAGATCGAAGAGAACGCGGAGACCATCCTGGCCGAGGTGGGCGTCGCCTTCCAGGACTTCCCCGAAGCGCTGGACCTGTGGCGGGATGCGGGCGCCGATGTCGACGGCGAGCTGGTGCGGTTCCCACGGGGGCTGTGCCGCCAAATCGTGACTCAGAGCGCCCCCGCCACCTACACCCAGCACGCCCGCAACCCCGAGCGCAGCGTGAGCATCGGCAGTAACACCACCGTGTTCGTCCCCAACTACGGCTCCCCGTTCGTCACCGACCTGGACCAGGGGCGGCGCTACGCCACTCTGGCCGACTTCGAGAATGTGGTGAAGCTGGCCTACCGCCTCCCCCACCTGCACCACAGCGGGGGCACGGTGTGCGAGCCGGTGGACGTGCCGGTGGAGGTGCGCCACCTCGACATGGTGTACACCCACCTCCGCTACAGCGATAAGCCCTTCATGGGCTCGGTGACCAGCGCTGCCCGGGCCGCCGACTCGGTGGAGTTGGCTCGCATCGCCTTCGGCGGCGATCTGGCCGACCGCACGGTGATGACCTCGCTGATCAACGCCTCCTCCCCCATGCGCTGGGACGCCACCATGCTGGGGGCGGCCACCACCTACGCTCGGGCCAACCAGGCCAGCATCATCAGCCCGTTCATCCTGGCCGGGGCCATGTCGCCGGTGACGGTGGCCGGCCTGTGCGCCCAGGCCCTGGCCGAGGCCCTGTCGGGCATGGCCTACCTGCAACTGGTGCGGCCCGGATCGCCCGTTGTTTTCGGCACGTTCGCCTCGTCGATGTCGATGGCCACCGGCGCTCCCACCTTCGGCACCCCTGAGGCCGCCCAGGCCATCTTCGTCATGGCCGCTTTGGCCCGGCGTTGCGGGGTGCCGTTCCGTTCCGGCGGCCAGCTCACCGCCTCCAAGGCCGCTGATGCCCAGGCGGCCTACGAGTCGGCCCAGACGCTGTTGCCCACCGTGCAGGCCGGGGTCAACTTCGTGCTCCACGCGGCGGGCTGGCTGGAGGGGGGCCTGACCTTGGGCTACGAGAAGCTCATCATGGACGCCGACCAGTTAGGCGCCATGGAAGTCCACGCCCGGGGTGTGGATTTGAGCGACAACGGCCAAGCCATGGAGGCGTTTCGAACCAACACCCACGGCGACCACTTCTTGGGCAACGCCCACACCCTGGCCAACTTCGAGACCGCCTTCTGGCGCTCCGAGGTGGCCGACAACAACAGCTACGAGCAGTGGTCCGAAGAGGGCTCCCTCACCGCCGCCCAGCGGGCCAACGCCCGCTGGAAAGAACTGCTGGCCGACTACCAGCCACCCCCCATCGACGACGCCATCAACGCCGAACTCCAAGACTTCATCGCCCGCCGCAAAGCCGAGATCACCAGCGAGGCAAGCTGAGCCGACCCCCAACAGAACACCCCCGACACCCCGCTCCCAAAACTCGCAGCCTGTAGCAAACCCCCATTGAAAGGGCTTGCTCACCCCTCTATATTGCTCCTTGGCTTCCCCCCACCGAACAGAGTCGAAAGCGGGAAGCCATGCCTGCAAACACCGCCTTCGCTGCAAAGCGCCGCGTACAGTTGAGGTCGGTGAATGCCGACGATCTGCTCAACCGGCTGATGGGCCTCGGTATCGCCCGGGAGATGCCCAATCGCCCCGGCATCAAGCGGTCGGTGCGGGTCAACAAGATCGAGGTGGCCATCGCCGAGAAGCCCGGCGAGCGCAGCCTGCGGGCCCGCTGGCGGGAGCACGCCGACAAGATGGACTTCCGCTATCTGCTGGTGATCGACGACCCCGCCCACCCCGACAGCGTCCGCTCCCTCGGCCCCCGCACCTACGACGAGCCCATTCGCTCGGTGGACTGCGCCAAACTCTCGACTGCCATCGAGACCACCGCCGACATGCCGAGCTACGACGCCGTCCGCCACCTGGCCGGCGAGGTCATCCGGCTGGCCGGTCGGGGCAAGGTGGTCCACGGCCTGCTCACCCACCACACGCTGGAGGCCCGTCTGCGCGACCACCCCGGGCGCTGGGCTGAGGCGGAGAAGATCACCGGGCAAGTGGAGTTCATCGGCCACTGGCAGACCCTGTTCAAGCAGATGGGCTACGAGATAGAGAGGCTCGACCACCGCGGCTACCTGGCCCGGTTCGACGGCCGGCCGGTGGCCATGGTCCACCCGTGGAAAAGCCCCGAGTACTTCGTGCGCGTCGACGACATGGGCCGCCCCGCCGAGGGGCTCTTGGCGTCGGACTGTCGTCGACACGGCGTCCGCTACGGCATCATGGCCTGCCGCAACCGCTACCGGCTGTTCGACTGCGACCCCTCGGCCACCACCGGCGAATGGCTCGACCTCGACGCCGACCTGTTGGACGAGGCCGAGCACCCCTACCTAGCCCTGTTGTCGCCCCGCTACCTGGCCCACGGCGGCCTGGTCCAGCTCCAAGCCGAGGCCCGAGACTTCGGGGCTGAGCTGCGCAAGCGGCTCGACCACACCATCCGCCAAGAGGCCCTGCCCGCCCTGGCCGAGGGGCTCGACCACTGGGCCAAACAGGCCGGACTCAACCCCGCCGACGACCGCCAGCGCCTGGAGCTGGAGCGGGCTGCGTTGACGCTGCTGTTCCGGCTGCTGTTCGTGCTGTACGCCGAGAGCTCGCGCTTTCTGCCGGTGGACAACGAGACCTACCGGCGCCACTCGCTCACCCAGCTTGCGGCCGAGGCCCACAGCACCGGACCCCGGTTGAGCCTCAAGTCCACCGCCCTGTGGGAGGGCTTCCAAATACTGGTGAAGGCCCTGCGCGAAGGGAACCCGGCCTGGGGCGTGCCCGCCTACAACGGCGCGCTGTTCGCCGCCGCCGACTTCGAGGGCGCAGAGGTGCTGGAGCGCATGGAGCTGGCCGACCCCCACTTCGGGCGCCTGCTGCGGGCGGTGGGGCGAGACGCGGCCACCGGGCACGGCATCGACTACTCGTCGCTGGAGGTGGGGCATCTGGGCCACATCTACGAGGCCCTGCTCAGCCTGCGACTGTCGGTGGCCGACCGCCCGCTGCGCTACGACCCCGGCAACGACCGCTATGTGCCCGTTCAGGGCCGATCAGACGCCGCCGAACAGCCCAAGAGCCAGACTGATGACAACAGTCCATCCACAGTTGCCGCCGGGTCGCTGCTGTGGCTCACCAACGAGGGGGGTCGCAAGGAAAGCGGGGTGTACTACACACCGGCCACGCTGGTCGAGCACCTGGTGCGCCACACGGTGCGGCCCGCCTTCCAGCAGCACCTGGAGCAGGTGCGCGAGACGATCAACACCGATCCCGCCCAGGCCGCCCGCGACCTGTTCGACTTCGCCGTGCTGGATCCGGCCTGCGGCAGCGCCCATTTCCTGGTGCAGATCACCGAGGAGTTGGCCGACCAGACCGTGGCCTTTCTGGCCGAGCACCCGCTTCCGGTGGTGCGAGAGGCCCTGAACCGGCTGCGCGAGAACACCCTGAGGGGCAACGCGGTCACCGACGTGGCCCTGCTGCGGCGCCTGGTGCTCAAGCAGTGCGTGTTCGGCGTGGACCGCAGCCCCATGGGCGCGGAGATAGCCACGCTGTCGCTGTGGCTGGCGTCGTTCGTGCCCGGCTTGTCGCTGGCCTACCTCGACCGCAACGTGGTGGTGGGCAATTCCCTCATCGGAGTGGCCGGCGCCGACACAGTGGTTCGGGAGGGCACGCTCCAAGCCGACGCCCTTCGCTCAGCGACGGCCGAGGCGTCGGAAGCCGCCGCCCGATTAGCCGACATCGACGATCTCAACCCCGCAGATGTGAAGGCCAGCCGGGCGGCCGACCTAGAGGCCCGACAGGCCACCGAGGGGCTCGAACGGCTGTTCGATCTGTGGACCGCCGAGGGCTTCGGCCTCACCGGCGCCCGGGGCCATGTAGAGACCCACGGCCCCGACGTGGTCTCCGGCGCCAACGGCCACAACGGCCAAGCGCTCGTGCAGCAGTCCGCCGAACTCGCCCGAGCTCACGCCTTTCTGCACTGGCCGCTCCAGTTCCCCCGGGTGTTCTCCCGAGACCGCCCGGGCTTCGACGTGGTGGTGGGCAACCCGCCCTGGGAAGAGGTGGTGGTTGAAGAGCTGTCCCACTACGGCCTGCACCGGCCCGGATTGCACGGCTTTTCGGCCGAAGAACGCGATGCGGCAGTGGGCGACCTGTTGGCCGAGCGCCCCGATCTGTCCGTGCAGATGGACGCCCAGCGGGAGCGGGCCCGAGCCGAACGGGTAGCGCTGGCCTCGGGGGAGTACGAGTCCACCAAAGGCGACCCCGATCTGTACAAGTACTTCTGCCAGCGCTACCGAGCCCTGGTGCGCGCCGGCGGGGCCATCGGCGTGGTGCTGCCCCGAGGGGCGTTCGTGAACCAGGGCTCGGAGGGATTCAGAGACTGGCTGTTCACCCAGACTACGGCTCGGCGGGTGGATTTCCTGTTGAACCGAAAACTCTGGATGTTCGAGACCCACCCCCAATATGGCGTAGCCCTCGTGGCCGCTCGTCAAAACCAACCCGCGGTCGACCACCGGATCCAGATCGCCGGGGTAGCCGACTCCCCCGAAGCCTGGGCCGACCAGTCATCATCGCCGGGAATCTTGCTCGCCCCCAACCTGTTCGGCACCGGCTGGATGACGCCCCGGCTTCGCTCCCAACGCGATGCCGACGTGCTGGCCAAGCTCCGGACCGGCTCGCCCTTCCCCCTCGGCACCAGCGGTCGGTGGCAGTGCTTTCCAGTTGCAGAACTCCACGAAACCAACGACAAGCGCTTGTGGCGCAACGCCTCCGAGGGTAGGCCGCTGTGGAAGGGCGAGAGCTTCGATCGGTACGACCCGCACGGGGCAGAGGCTCGAGCGTGTCCACCCAGCGAAGAAGTCTTGAAGAAGGTTCACAAGCCCCGACCGGGGTATTCCTCGTTGCTGGCGGATTCCACACCGGTCAGGGAACGCAAGCAAGCCGTGATGGACGAGCTGGAAGGGGCTCGGGTGGCGTTCCGCGATGTCTCCCGATCGGACGACAGTCGCACAGTACGGGCCTGCCTGGTCCCCCCCGAGGTGTTCTTGACCAACAAGGCTCCCTATCTGGCTTTTGTGGATGGCGACGAGCAAGCCCGGGCTGCCTGCCTGGGCATCATGAACAGCCTCGCCTTCGACTGGCAGGCTCGCCGCTTCGTTGAGATCAACCTCAACTTCTTCATCCTGGAAGCGTTGACCGTCCCCGACCTCGACGATCAGGATTTCTCCAAGATCGCCCAAGCTGCGGCACGCCTGTCCGCCGCCGACGAGCGATGGGCCGACTTCGCCGCCGCCATCGGTGTCGAGTGCGGACCGCTGCCCGAAGAGGAGCGCAGCCGCCTCCTGGCCGACATTGACGCCCGGCTGGCGCGGGCCTGGCAGCTCACCGAGGCCGACCTGGAGACAATCTTGGAAGACTTCACCACCGACGCGGTACCTCCCGTCTACCGGCAAGCCCTTCTCAACCGCGTCGAAGAACTGGCCTGATGCCCGGTCGCCCCTATCTGATTGACAACCTCGGCGACGGCAGCCACCACGCCGAGGCGCTCACCTATCTCCTCGACGACTTCGCCGAGCGCCACGGCCTGTCGGTGGCCACCGGCTATGTGAACCTCGGCGGCTTGGATCACCTGGCCACTGCGGTGGCCGACGGTCGCACGGTCCGTCTGCTGCTGGGCGCCGAGCCAACCCCCGGCCTGGGCGCCCAGGTGCCGGTGACCCGTTTCGAGGTGGCCCTAGCGGGGCTGCGGGCCGAACGCGATCTGGCCCGCTTCCCTCCCAGTCGGGCCGCGGCCAGGCTGGCCCGCCTCGACGGCTGGCTGGAGCGGCCCGACGTGGAGGTGCGGCGCTATACCAACCAGTTCCTCCACGGCAAGGCCTACCTGTTCGGCAACCGCGACGACGCCCGGGCCGCGCTGGTCACCTCGGCCAACCTCACCAGCGCCGGGCTGTTCACAAACCTGGAGCTGGGCCTGGTGCAGTACGACCCGCCGGTGGCCCAGCAAGCAGTGGGGTGGTTCGACCAGCTCTGGGACCAGGCCCAAGACTTCAAGGCCGATCTGCGGCGCCTCCTGTTTCCCCATGTCGGGCTGCTCGATCCCCGCGAGATGTATCTGCTGGCCCTGATGGAGCTGCTCGGCCCCGACGACGAACAGCCCGACGGCCCGACGCCGGGTGCGGTCACCCTGACCGGGTTCCAACGCGACGGATTCTGGCGGGCACTGAGCATCATCGAGCAGCACCACGGCGTGATCTATGCCGACGGCGTGGGCACGGGAAAGACCGAGATCGGCCTCGCCCTCATCGAAGAGTACGTGCAGCGCCGAGGCCTCCACGCCCTGGTGGTGGCCCCGGCCCAGCTTGTGGGCCACTGGCAAGAGCGGCTCGACCAGGCTCGGCTGCCGGCCCAAGTGGTGAGCTATCACCAGCTCGCCGCCGATGAGCAGCTCGTGCCGGCGGGCACGGCCAACTCCCGCCGCCATCTGCACAGCGACAAAGACGTGTACCGGCTGGTGGTGATGGACGAGGGCCACGCCCTGCGCACCCCCGACACCACCTGGTACCGGGCCGCGGCCCGGCTGCTGGGCGGCCAACAGAAAAACCTGGCCCTGCTCACCGCCACCCCCATCAACAACGGCCTGTGGGACCTGTACCACCTGGTGATGGCGTTCGCCCACCACGACCGGGCCTTCGCCTCCCACGGGATCCCGTCGCTGCGGAAGCTGTTTCTGCGGGCGGGTGCCAACGAGCGCGACCCGGAGAACCTCAATCCCGACGTGTTGTTCTCGCTGGCCGACCTGGTGAGCGTGAGGCGGGATCGCCGCTTCATCGAGCAGCACTACCGGGGCGAGAGCTTTCCCGACGGCACACCGGTGGCATTCCCCACCCCGGTGCTGTCCACCGAGCGCTACGACCTGGACTCGGCCTATCCGGGGTTGGTCGCCGCCATCACCAGCCATGTCTCAAACCTGTCCATGGCCCGGTACCGGCCCAGCACCTACCGCCATGGCGATGAGGGCCACGAGCAGGAGGTGGTGCTCGGCGCTCTGTTGCAATCAGCGGTGCTGAAGCGCTTCGAATCGTGCTGGCATGCCTGTCTGCTCACCCTAAACCGGATGATCGCCGCCCACGACGTGTTCCTGGACGCCTGGAAACAGGGTCGAGTGCTCAGCGGCGAGGCGCTGCGGGAGGCGGCAGGCCTCGACCTCGACGAGACCGGGCTGGCCGAGTGGCTGGCCGAGACCCTGGAGGAGGCCGATGCCGAGCCGGTGAACCGGTTCAAACCCGAATTCCGCGAAGACGTGGCCCAAGACCGCGAGCGGCTGGAGGCCGCGGCCAACGCTCTCCGGTCGCTGACTCCCGAAACCGATCCCAAGCTGGCCCTGCTCGGCCGGCTGCTGGAGGAGTCGCCCTCGCAAAAGGTGATCGTGTTCTCCGCGTTCGCCGACACAGTCCGCTACCTGGACGAGCACCTGCCCGATCCCGCGCAGGGCCGCCGGCGGGTGACGGTGATCGGCGCCGAAACCAACCCCGACGAGCGCACCCGGCTTTTGGCCCGCTTCTGCCCCGATACGGTGGTGCGCCCCGGCTATGCGCCCCCTGACGGGGAGGTGGATCTGATGCTGGGCAACGATGTGCTGTCAGAGGGCCAGAACCTCCAGCAGGCTGGCGCAGTCATCAGCTACGACATGCCCTGGAACCCCCAGCGGGTGGTGCAGCGGTATGGCCGGGTGGTCCGGCTCAAGAGCCCCCACCGGGAGGTGTCGCTCACCACCATGCTGCCCGATCAGGGCCAACTGGAGCGGTTCCTCCAGCTGGAAGCCGCCATTCGGCGCAAAATCGTCGCCGCCCGACCTTACGGGATGGAGATAGAGGTGGTGGCCGGCGACACAGCCGAGGAGATCCAGGCTTACGCCCGCCGACTGGCCCAAGGCGATGCCACGCTGATCGACGAACCCGACGCTCGGGGCGAGATGAAGGCGCTGAGCGCAGAGCTGCTGCGGGCCGAGTTGCGCCGAGCTGGATCAGAGGGCGAGCTCGACCGGGTGCAGGAGCTGCCCTGGGGCGTGGGAGCGGCTTTCGCCCAGGGTCCAGGTGTGCCCTCGGCCGGACCGCCTGGAGTGTTCTTTGCCTGCCGCACCCGAGATGGCAACAGGCACTGGAGGTATGTGTCTGATGATGGAGACATCGACTCAGCGCCGCCGGTGATCTTGCGCCGCATCAACCCTGGACGGGCGCCGGGCGTGAGCGATCCGGCCATCGACTTGGAGGCGGCGTGGTCGGCAGCGGCGGAATCCATCATCGAAGAGCACAACGACACCGCCCGGCACCTCGCAGGCCGCTCGCTCGGCCCGACCCAGCAATGGGCCCGCGAGGTGCTCGACCACCCCGACGTGTCATCGCTGCCCGGCGCCCGCGCCGCCTACGAGGCACTGGAAATCGAACGAGGCAGCCAGGTGCGCCACGCCCTCGGCGCCGTCCGGCGAGACCTGAACCGCAAGGAGTTGGAAAGAGCCGACGCCGCTCAGCGGATCATCGAAATAGCGGAGTTCTACGGCCTGCACAGCATCGACCCCACCGCCCCACCCCCCGAGATAACCGAAGAAGACATCGGCGTCGTCTGCTGGATGGCCGTACTGCCCGAACAGGCCAGCAATCCCGGTTAATCGCCAGCCTCCAAATGCACTTCGGTGAGCGCCTCGCCGAACTCGATGATGGGAAGCACCACCGGTGCCAGGGCGCTAGTCGCTATGGCGACCCATTCGGCAGGTTCGAGGTCAGACGCCGTGTTCTCTTGTTCAACATCCTTCTCCTGGTCTTTCGCCGCCGAATGGGCGCTGAGCGCCGATAGCCCGATGACCAACAACGAGTTCTTGAACCGCTCGTTCAGCACTTCTTGAGCCTCGGGCTTGTCCTTGACCTCAGACCGGTTGCGGGCTTCCACCAGGAAGGGGTGGTCATGGTTCCACTGCCAGAGGTTCTGCGCCGGGTCGGCATCTGGAATAAAACGGGCACCGGTCCACTCTGTGAACTCCTCTTGGCGCCAATCGCGCTTTCTCACTGCTTCAGCTTCAGGGAGATCGAATCCGGCCGGCGGGGATGGGTTGGCATCGCCGCCCGGCTGAGCCTCCCGCTGGTCAACGGCGACCACGGTGAACTCGTTGGCGAAAGGAGCGAACAGCCCAGGGCCCGACGACTCCAGCCGAGCAGAAAAGTGCTCGCCGGCTTCGGCGCCCTGGGGTAGTTCAAACCGGATGCTGGCCCGCCCATCATGCAGCGACTCGCGGATCAGAGGCGTCGGCTGCCGGTCAAGAGCAAGAAGGTGCTGCCCCTGGTCGAAGTACCCGTTCACAGCGTCGGTCGTGAACCCCACGGAGCACGGCTTGCCAATCTGGGCATTCAGCTTGTCTTTACCCCTCAGCTTGAAGAACGTTGGAGGGTCGCTTCCCATGAACTCTCTGGGCCCGACCGGCATCGCCGGACCCATCGGAGCCTGCCCAGATGGAAGTACGCCCCCGCCCAGATAGTCGGCCAGTGACTTGTTGGCCACCAGCAGCCGCTGGACGATCTCCGCGGCGGCTTTGGCCCGTTTGCCGCGCTCGCTCTTGCGCCGAGCAGCGAGTCTTGCCTGGTGAAGAACTCGAAGGCTCTGGTTCGAGCCGAGCAGGTCCTCCAGTTCCTTGTCGAGCCAAGACCTAAGCGGGGAGTCGTCGATCATCCGGTCGCGCCCTCCGGTGAACAGTTCACTGGCACCCTCGTTGGAGAGATTTGAGCAGTCCACTACCACTAGCAGATCATCGGCCAAGAGCGAGAGATCAACTCCCTTCCGCTTGAAGAACCGCGAATGCCAACCGGCATGGAGCTGGCCGTTCACGGTGAAGGCCACCGCATGCTTCGCCTGGCGCCGCTCTCCGCCCCGAGGCCGCCCGTCGTCGCGTTGCTTGAAGGCGTACACGGCCACGCGGAACTGCTGGCCGATCGGTTTTACACCTGATGGACTCGTCAGCTTTGCCGTGAAAGGGAAGCCTTCCTCGAGTGAAGCGCGGCCACGCTCCGCCGAATAGCGATTTACCAAGCCCACACAATTGCGGCTGGTGTCCCCCCGAGAATCCGGATATCGGCACTCATGCACCCGAAACGGCAAGGCTGGATCAGCCAACTCCACCTCGAGGCGAGCGGTCAACGACATCGACTGTCCCGAGGGGCGGGTATCGGTGGCGCTCCCTGTCTTCATGTAGTCGTAGAGCTTCACCATGGTGCCGTGCTCAACTGGAATTATCCAGGGTTGCTGTTGTCCGCCATCGCCTGCACTCTTCGGCAGCAGCTTCACCCTGTTTGCTGCGAATCTGAGAATCTGGCCCTCCGGCGTTCCGTCTAGGCCGTCTGGCGGAGCTACCAGATAGGCCCAATAGGGGTTGCGCTCGTCTTGGGCCGGTGGAACCCTGCGAAACACGGTGAAGCCCCAAGCGGAGTCTTCTCCGAATGCCGGATCGCGCCGCGAGACTATGAGCTGGGTCCCGTGGTCGCCGCAGAACCGGAGAGTGCCAGTTCCGCCCATGTTGTAACGGCCCTGCACAAACCGGACTTTGTTCTTGTTGCTCCTGTATATGGAGCAGAAGGTCTCCGGGAAGCTGCTAGGGGTCTGGCCCTCGCCTTGGTCGATAACCGCTACGCAGGCAGAGTGGGGCCGCTTTCGCCCTGTCACCACCACCGAGATCTTCTGGGCATGGGGCGTCACATTGTCGGACCTCCCCCCAGCCCGCTCCCACCGACATCCGAACGCGTCTACAGCCTCAGCCGGGTTCGACGGCATCGGTGCGCCATCGCTCTTGAACCGCCCCTCGGGATCCTCGCCTGCTCGACGGCACTCGGCCATCAGCATCGCGTCGATGCTGTTGGTGATTTTCTCAGCCAGCGCTGCCTCGGCAGAAGCCTGCTGGTTGATAATCGTGCCGTAGTTGTTGTCAATGCCCCCAAGGGGTGCCCAGCAACCCGGCTCATCCCAGAGTCCCGCATTCTTCAGAACTTGGATCGCATCACTCTCTGACTCGGCCTTCACCAGAGCCCGGCACAGCTCGCGGTTTTTCATGGCACCCATACTGAGCATCCCCCTATAGCCAGGTAGACCGATAGAGTTTGCCATGCGTGAGTGACATATTGAGCGGGCGGTGTATGTGCGGAGCTGTGAGCTATGTGATCGACGGGCCGGCCCGGGGGGTGTGGAACTGCCACTGCGACCGGTGTCGGCGCTGGACGGGGCACTTCACCGCGGCCACCAGCTGCCGCCGAGACCATCTTCGCCTGATCGCCGACGAAACGCTGGAGTGGTACCACCCCGAAGAATGGCCCGATGTGGCCTACGGCTTCTGCCGACGGTGCGGAAGCTCGCTGTTCTGGAAGGTGGTGGGCGATTCGCCAGAGGGAGCGCACGAGAAGTCGAGCACCATTGAGATCTGGGCCGGAACCCTCGATCCTCCCACCGGGCTGTCGACTGAGCGGGTGATATACGCCAAGGACGCCTCCGACTACCACACACTCAATCCCGACATTGAGACTCGGGCTCGCGACTAGCCCAAGAGCTGGCTTCCTCGTCGGGGAACGGTTCAGGTGGATTCCTGCATGGCCTTGAGACGGGCAATCCGGTGGTCTTCAGGGCCCAGATAGCGGCTCAGAATTTCAATGGCATCCGACGCATCGAAGGCGCCTGCGCCGAGCATCTGCTCAATATCAACCCAGTCCTTGCCACGATCGAAGAATGCTTTGAACACCGCTAGATCGAGGCAGGCCAAGAACGGCAGGTCCTCCCCCAGCATTTGATGTCTGACGATCCGGCCTCCCACCGCGGTGTGGAACTCGTCCGTGGTCAAGAACACGTCTAGCGGCACACCCGACCACCACAGCCGGGCTTGTCCGTCTTGTTCCAAATGCGCCCGGGCCTGTGGGGTGATCTCAACTTCTTCTGGCAGCGCGGCGAGAACCAGGTCCAGCTCATCGACAGGCACAAACACGTTCAAATCGATATCTGCCGTGGCCCGGGGCTCTGGGACACACCAGGCCAGTGCCAGCGCGCCGCCGAATGCGTGGGAAAGCCCAGCGCTGTCGAGCGCATCATGCACTCGGAACAGCATTCCGACGAGGTCGACCGGCGACTCCGTCATGCTTGTTGGGTCTGCCGATTTGGAAACGGCGGATACTCCAATTCTTGGCTGTAGCTTCGGGGCAGGGACATCGCAAGCCTCAACAACGCAACAAGCTTCTCGCCAGGATCAAGCGGATTTGCACCCGGATCGGCATCCGACTTGGCGCTGGTCTCAACCATGCGCTGCCACCACTGCCTGTCAGAACCCTCGGCCACAGAACCAGTATGCCACCACCTAGGTGGCGTTCCCCGTACGACCGGGCCGGTTCGTCCCGCTCGTCAAGTACCCCCTGACCCTCCGCATCTCCGCGAAGACCCAAATTCCTGTTCCGTATCGTGGAACTGTTTCAGCACCGGGGTAGGGTGAGGCCATGGCGGTGCAATCGGTGGAGCGAGCGTTCATGCTGCTGCGGGCGCTGTCGCAGGAACCGCTCGGAGTAACCGATCTATCCGATCGAGTGAGCTTGCCCAAGAGCACTGTGGCCCGACTGCTCTCCGCGCTGGAGGCCGAGGACGCGGTAACCCAAATGGAGGCCGGAGGTGCGTACCAGCTGGGCGACGGGCTGATCGACATCACCGGAGCGGCGTCGGGCACCCGTAACCTCATCACTGCCGCCCGTCCCCACCTGCTGGAGTTGACCGACGCTCTGCACGAGGTGGCTGGCCTGTCGATAATCGACAGCGGTCAGGCTTACTACCTAGACCAGACCCACATCTCCTCCGACATTCAAATCCGAGACTGGACCGGTGAGTACTCGCCGCTACACGCCGTGGCCTCGGGGCTGGTCTTGCTGGCCCACCTCCCCGTTGACCAGCAGGAAAAGTGTCTTGCGCAACCGCTTGAGGCCTGCACCCAGTGGACAGTGGTGGACCCCGATGCGATCCGTGATCGCCTCGCCCAAGTGCGCAGCCTGGGATATGCCTGGGTCTACGAGGAGTTCGTGGAAGACCTGAACTCGGTGGCCGCCCCCGTGCTCAGCGAGGACGGCCATCCCCTGGCCGCCCTCCACATTCAGGGCCCTGCGTACCGGTTCCCCGACCCTGACCTGGCTCACGACCACGGCCTCGCCGTCGTCGCTGCTGCCAACCGCCTCGCCTCCCAGCTCAGCGCCTGACCCGCGCTGCCCCTGAGCCTTAGGCACGACGGCGCTTGATCTCCTCGGTGATGGCGGGGATCACCTCGTGGAGGTCGGCGATGACGGCCCAGTCGGCCTTCACCACCATGTTGGCCTCGGGGTCGATGTTGATGGCCAGGATGTGCTTGCTGGCCTTGGCGCCCACCCAGTGCTGGATGGCCCCCGAGATGCCCGAGGCGATGTAGATCTCAGGGGTGATGCGGGTGCCGGTCTGGCCCACCTGGTCGGAGTGGGGTCGCCAGCCGTTGTTGGTAACCGCCCGGCTGCAACCCACTCGGCCGCCCAGCATCGCGGCTAGCTCCTCCAGAGGGGCGAACGCCTCGGGCGATCCCACCCCCCGGCCGCCGCCGATCACCACCGGAGCGGTTGACAAGGTGACCCCGGCTTCGAGCACCACCCGATCTTTGACCACGGTGCGAGCCAGCGACGGGTCCAGGTCGACTTCTACCGCCTGGGCAACAGCTTCGACTGCCGCCTCAGCCTGCTCGGCGGCCAGCGTGTGCAGGCCGGTGGTCAGCAGGGGCCGCTCGGAAACCAACCGGGCGTCCTCCAGTAGCGAGCCGCCCCATTGCTGGCGGGTGATAGCCCACTCCCCTGCCCCGCCGTTAAGGTCGACTTCGAGGCAGTTGGCCACCATGGGCAGATCGAGGCGAGCGGACACCTGGGCCATGATCTCGTTGCCCCGCTCGCTGCCTCCGGCCAGCACTGCCCCCGGATTCAGTTGTCGAATCATCTCGGCTGCTGCTTCGCCCCAGGCCTCGGGGCCGAAGTCACTCAGCACGTCGTGGACGGCGGTGTACACCGCCTCGGCACCGAAGGCGCCAGCTTCAGACACCAGTTCGGCGTCGTCGGCGCCGACCAGCGCGGCATGCAGCGGCGCACCCATCTGGGCTGCCAGCTTCCGCCCGAAGGTCAGTGCTTCCCGGGCGGCCTCGTCCATGGCACCCCGGTCGTGCTCCAACACCACGAGCAGCATCACACCACTCCCAGTTCTTCCAACACGTCCACCACAGCCGGAGCCGCCTCGGGGCTGTTCCCCAGGATCACCGTCTCAGTGACCGTCTCCCTCGGCCGGTGCAATCGCACCAGCGACTGCCCGCCGGGTTCGGCGTCGGAGCCCTGCTCGGCGATCTCCAGCTTCTTGGACGCCAGCCGGCCCCGCATGGTGGGGTACCGGGGCAGGTTGATGCCCTCTTTGACCCCGACGGCGGCGGGCATGGGCAGCTCGTACACCTCGAAGCCGCCGTCGATCTCCCGTCGGGCCCGAACCACGCCGCCTCCGGCCTCGGTATCCACCTCGATGCCCTTGATGCCGTTGACGATGGGTCGGCCCAGGGCATAGGCCACCCGCACGCCCACCTGGAAGCCCCCGGAGTCGGCCGACTCGTTGCCGAATACCAATAGGTCGAAGGGGCCGTCAGCCGCCTCCAAGCCCCGGATGGCGTCGGTGAGCGCAACTGCGGTGCGTTGTGGGTCCCAAGCCGAGCCGTCGGTGGCCACCAGCACACCGTGATGGGCCCCCACCGACGCCGCATAGCGAAGCTGATCGGCCGCCTCGGGCGGTCCCAGCGTCAGCACGGTCACCTCGCCGCCGTGGCGCTCGGTGATCTGCACCGCTTCCTCCACCCCGCACTCCTCGTGGGGGCTGGTGGCAAAGCCCAGATGGGAGGCGTCCACCGCCAGCCCATCGTCGGTCACGTTGATCTTGGCCCCCGGGGCCGGCACTCGCTTGACGCAGCACAAGATCCTCATGGCCAATTCGCTTCCTCAGCCCCTCAAACGGGTGTCTTCGGGGTCGAACACCGCGCCGGTGCTGGCCACCTTCACCGGGAACAGCTCGTTCATGTACATCACCTGGAGGTCGGTGCCCGGCTGGGCCAGCTCGGCGGGGAGATAGGCCATCAGCAGGTGCTTGTCCACCGACGGGCCCGGCCCCGCGGTGGTCACCCGCGACACCCGCCCGTGGGAATCAGTGATCCGCTGGCCGTCCTGGGTCAGGATCGGCTCATTGCCCCCCTGCATATAGCGCTTGCGACCCTGTCCGTCGGTCAGATCCTCCACGGTGAGCACGCACATCGACACTTCGGGGTCGCCGGCTTCTCGGGCGGCCAGGTACGGCTCTTTGCCGATGAACGGCGCGGCCTTCACCTTGGGCCGGGCCAGGCCGGCCTCCAGCGGGTTGTACTCGCTCTCCAGCTCGGCCCCCATGAGCCGGTAGCCCTTCTCCAGGCGGCCGGAGGTGCCGTACACCCCGCCGCCGGTGGGGCGCAGCCCGTAGTCGGCGCCCACCGCCATGAGGGCGTCCCACAACACCGGGCCGTCGTCCCAGGCGGCGTAGATCTCCCAGCCGGTGTCGCCCACATAGAAGATGCGGAACAGCGTGGCTGCAATGGTGCGGCCCCCGCAGTTCAGCTCCACGTCCACCAGCGAGCCGTAGGGCGACCCGGCCTGGCTGAGGTCTTGGCTGGTCAGCGCCCCGATCACACCGGGGGCGTTGGGCCCCCACACCCCAAGTGTGGTGATCTGGTCGGTGATGTTGGCGAAGCTCACCGAGCCGTCGACAGGCATGTGGCGGCGGGCCCAGAACTCGTCGCGGCCGCCGTCGAACACGCCGGTCACGATGCGCACCCGTTCGTCGCCCATCCGCATCATGGTCAAATCGGAGTGGAACCCGCCGTCGGGGGTCAGCCACGGGGTGTAGATGGAACGGCCCACCGGCACGTCCACCTTGTTGACGGCCAAGTAGTCGGCGTAGGCCACCGCGCCCGGCCCGGTCAGCTCAAAGACCTGGAAGGCGCTGAGGTCGACCATCCCGCAGTTCTCCCGCAGATTGAGGTGCTCGGCCACGGTGATGGGGCTCCACCATCGGGCGTCCCACTCCACCTCCCGTTCCTCCACCTCGTAGCGGTCCACCAGATCGGCGTTGGACTCGAACCACTGGGGCCGCTCCCAGGTGCGGGCCTGGAAGAACTCGGCGCTCAAGTCCTGCTGGCGGGAGAAGTAGGGGCTAACCCGCAGGTTGCGGCGGCTCTCCCACTGCTCTTGGGGGTGGACGATGCCGTAGGTCTTGTTGAAATGCTCCGCGGCCCGGTCCCAGATGTGGTCGTCGCCCCGCTCCTCAGGATAGAAGCGGGACACATCCGCGCCGTGGACGTCGATTACCCGGGGATAGCCGAAGGTCATCCACTCGGCCACCACCTGGGCCATGCCTGGCCCCTCCTTGACCCAGATGGCCGCGGCCGACCACAGGTTGCGGACCTCGGGCAACTCCCCCAGGCACGGCATGGCATCGGGGGTGAGCGACAGCAGCCCGTTGATGGCGTACTTGATCTCGGCGTCGCCCAGCATGTCCATGAGGTCGATGGCCTGCTCCATCTGGAGGTCGAAGTCGTCGGGGGTGAACGGCATCTCGGTGGGCGAGAGCGCGGCCTCCTCGTTGGAGGGGATCTCGTCGGGGTGGTGGAAGATGGGCCGGTGGGCGTAGGAACCCACCTCCATCGACCCGGCTGACTGGCGCTCGTAGCAGAAGGTGTCCATGTCCCGCACGATGGGGTAGCCGATCTCGCTGTTGGTCTCGGCCAGGATGTCGAGCGGGCCGACGTCGGCCATCTGGTGCACGGCGGGAACCAGCGGGATGTAGGCGTCGGCCATGTTGGCCACCCGGTTCGACCACACGCCGCAGGCGATCACCACGTACTCGGTCTCGATAGTGCCCTTGTCGGTTACCACCGCCTTGACGGTGCGGTCACCGGGGTTGGGGCCGTCCTCGGTGATGATGTCGAGCACCTCGGTGTTGGCCGCCACATGGCAGCCGCCGTTCACCGCCACGTTGCGCATCTGGGTGCCGGTCTCCAGCGAGTCGACCACCGACACCGTGGGGCAGTAGAAGCCCTCCAAGACGATGTCGGTGTTCACGAACGGCACCAGCTCCTTGACCTCGTCGGGGGTGAGCAGGTGGGCCTCGATGCCCCAGGCGGTGGCCGAGGTCATGCGCCGCTTGAGCTCGTCGACGCGCTCTTGGGTGCGGGCCACCTCGATGCCCCCGGAGTCAACCGACAGCCCCAGGTCTCGGTATTGGTTGGCGCTCTGCTCCCCCAGCAGACACATCTCCTTGTTGTGGTCCACCGGGAAAATGAAGTTGGAAGCGTGGCCGGTGGATCCTCCGGGGTTGGGCAATGGGCCCTTGTCCAGCAGCACCAGGTCGGTCCAACCCAGCTTGCTCAGGTGTCCGACCAGGCAGTTGCCCACGATTCCCGCGCCGATAACAACGCACTTGGCTTTTTCGGGGACCTCAGCCATGTCCTGCCTCCATTGT
The DNA here is from genome assembly GCA_022827725.1 of Acidimicrobiia bacterium. Lineage (GTDB taxonomy): Bacteria > Actinomycetota > Acidimicrobiia > Acidimicrobiales > Bin134 > Poriferisocius. The sequence goes on along the minus strand of JAJEIJ010000022.1, from coordinate 3,047 downwards.
TTCCGTCGTGTGGCCCTTGCTCGACTTCTCGCCCATCGTCATGCCCAACTCGCTTCCTCAACAGGCCGTGCTGCCTGCAAGTATTGCACTTCTGGTCCGTATTATGGTACAGTTCCGTTATGCGGAACGACTCGGCCAGTCTATCGCGGTGGGAGGAGCCCCAACCGACCGGTCCGAATCCCGACGTTCAGCAGCTTATTCGCAGCGCGGTCTTCGAGATCATTCCCCTGAACAGCGCCCCAGAAGCCATCGATGCACTGCCCCCGAATTCACGGGTTTCGGTTACCGCATCGGCCGCCAAGGGCCAGGACGCCACGCTCGATCTGGCCGAAGAGCTGATCAAGCGTGGGCATCACGCCATCCCCCATTTCTCAGCCCGCTTGATGAAGGACCACGGCCAAGTCAAGGACCTGGCCAGCTGGGCCAAGGACAACGGGGTGACCACCGCCTTCGTGATCGGCGGGGACGCCACCGAGCCGGGCGCCTACCACGATGCCCACAGTTTCATGAAGGACCTGTTCGAGCACGACCACGGCCTCGACACGGTTGGGGTGGCGGCCTATCCCGACGGCCACCCCCTCATCGGCGAGGACGTGCGCCGCAGCGCCTTGTTCGCCAAGCAGGAGCTGCTGACCGAGGCCGGGCTGCGGGGCTATTGCAGCACCCAGATGTGCTTCGACCCGGCCAAGATCATCGCCTGGCTCAAGGCCGAGCGGGACGACGGACTGACGCTGCCGGTTCATCTGGGCATACCCGGCGCGGTGGAGCGCACCAAGCTGCTCACCATCGGCGCCCGCCTGGGCGTGGGCCAGTCGCTGCGCTATCTCCGCAAGAACCGCCGCTCCATGGCCAAGCTGCTCGGCTCCTCAGCCCACGACCCCTCCGACCTCCTGGAAGCCCTCAGCAGCCAGCTCGCCCCCCTCGGCATCGACGGCCTTCACATCTTCACCTTCAACCAGGTAGCCACCACCGCCGCCTGGCGCCAAGCCCTTATCCACGGCTAGCCGCCCGTAACACATCAACCTGAAAGCGGCTAGTGAGGTCTGCTGGCCTGGGGGAATTTCGTTGGCGCGCTGGTTATAGGGGATGCGACGTTGGTCTGATGGACAGGTGGTACACGTCCGATCACCATTTCGGGCATTCCAACATCATCAGGTACTGCAGTCGTCCGTTTGTCGATGCCGACGCAATGGACAAAGAGATGGTCGCTCGGTGGAATGACGTGGTATCCGACGAAGACGAAGTGTGGATCCTCGGGGATCTGGTGATGGGCGCGAAGGACCAGGGCCTTGCCGGCCACGTCGCCCGGCTCAGGGGGTGCAAAATCCTGGTACCCGGTAACCACGACCGGTGCTGGCAAGGCCATAAAGACCACCGCTGGGAGCGGGCCGACTACTACCGCATCGGCGGGATAGCCAAGATCATCGACAACCCCGAGCCCCACACCATCGCCGGGCAGGCAGTGCGCCTCAGCCACTTCCCCTACAAGCTCGACGCCCGCCACGATATGAAATACACCCAGTGGCGCCCCCAAGACGACGGAGGCTGGCTGCTACACGGACACATCCACGAGAAATGGCGCCAACAACACCGCCAGATCAACGTCGGTGTCGACGCCTGGAACTTCGCCCCCGTCTCGGAGCAAGCCATCGCCGACCTCATCAAGAGAGGCCCCTCGAACACCCTCATCATCAACCACACGTGAGCCGACCCCGAACCACCCCGCTAAGCCGACGATGTAAGAGCCCCCGCCTGGCTAGTCATGTGTTTGGCGGGAGCGGGGCTGTCCCAGAGAACAAGTGGACGCTGATACGCTGAATTGGCAACCGGTCAAGGGCCAACTAACATGAGATATATTGAAATTGGGTGAAAGGAAGGCAAGTATATGGCGGATGCACAAACACCGGAGCGCCAGCGCAGGCCCAAGGAGGAGACCGCTCGGCTCGGGAGAGAGATATACGACCGGGACATCAAGGCGCAGGTGGAACCGGACCACAACGGCGAGTACGTGGCTATCGACGTCGAGACCGGCAACTGGATTCTGACCGAAGACCTTCTGTTCGCAGGGAGGCGCCTCCGCGAGCAGTATCCCGACGTCGTAGACGCATATCTGCATCGGGTTGGGCATAGGGTGGTACGCCACTTTGGGGGGCGACCTTGGCGGGGGACGGAGTGATAGAAGGCATGGTGAACTCCTCCTATGAGGCCGTCATCCCCCTCTCCCTACAAGGTCCGGTGGGGATGCCACAGAAGCTTGAAGCCGTGGTCGACACGGGCTTCAACGGATACCTCTCAGTGCCGTCTTCGCTCGTGGCGGAGCTGGGATTGGTCTTCAGCATCACCAACTGGGCGGTGTTGGCAGACGGCAGCGAAGTGTCATTCAACACCTACGAGGCCACGGTGCAGTGGGAAGGCCAACCGCGGAGTGTCATGGTCGACGAAGCGGACACCACCCCGCTCGTGGGCATGCTGATGTTGGACGGGCATGAACTGAGCATCCAGGTTTACGACGGAGGCGGCGTGCGCATAGAGTCCGCCGCGTAAACAGACAGCCGGCTACTGGGCTCGGCCGGCAGGTTGAATATTCCACGCCATCCGCCGCCCTGACACTCGCCCAATGCCTGGACGCGCTGCCCCGCACCTTCGTCATAGAAGACCTTCCAACCAGGTGACCACGATTACGGTCGAAAGTCACCACGAGGAAAGCCCCGAATCTACTTCTGGTGGACTAGTCGCTCAGGGAAGGTCTGACAGCCCCGCCAGTAGGCGTTCAGCCGGTCAAATGCCGCAGGTTTCGCGGACGGGTTTGATGGCCTCGGGCAGCCCGGCGAGGTTGAACTCCGCTGTCGGGGGGGTGGTTGAGTCGTCGTTGGCTTGGAGCCTGAAGGTTCCGGGTTTCTCGATCATCTTGAACAAGGTGTCCCTGAACCAGTTCTGATTTCTCCAGTCGCCGACATCTCGTGTGTTGTTGCTCCAGGTTTCCTCCCACCGGACGGCCTGGTCGTTGTTGCCAAGAGTCACCCAGTTCGACGCGCTATGCCTGGTCC
>JAJEIJ010000052.1:0-22750 GCA_022827725.1 Acidimicrobiia bacterium | reverse complement strand
CTGACGGAGGTGGGCCGTCGGGCCGGTCCCAGCCGCCCCGTTTGGGTCGGGCCGAGAGCACCGCAGCGGCATGTTTGGTCAAGAAGAAGCCGTTGCCGGTGACCATCCCGACCGAGCGGTCGTCTTCACGCAGGCGCTCAACCATGGCGGCTATCGAGTTCATGTTGTAGGCCGAGCCTGGGCCGCCGGCATAGGGCAGGCCGCCGGTGACGGTGAACGGACGGGGATCCAGCTCGTCGATGCCCAGCATGACGCAGGCCATGCGCACCGCCACGGGGAAGCAGGAGTAGAAGTCGAACAGGGCGATGTCGTCGACGCCGACGCCAGCCTGGTCTAGCGCACCCACCGACGAGTCCTTCATTGACGGGCACTCGGCGAAGTTGGGGCGCGTGCTGGCGAACCAGGCCTCCTCAGCGGCGTTGTGGCCGCCCCACCAGTACACCCAGCGATCTTCGGGGATTCCCAGCTCCCGGGCCTTGGCCACCGAGGTCATCACGTACGCCCCGGCTTGATCAGTGTTCAGGACTGCGTTCAGGTACTTGGTGTAGGGGAAGCCGATCATCCGGTTTTCCGCCGTGGGGGTTGACAGTTCCTCCGCGCTGCGTTCGGTGGGGAACCAGGCGTAGGGGTTGGCGGCGGCCACTGCGGTGAAGTCGGTCATCATCTCGCCTAGCCGCTGGGCGTGCTCGGACAGGGACAATCCCTGGGCGGCCCGAAGGGCGTTCTCGAACAGGGGGTAAGCCTGAATCGGACGGGTGAGGCCATGGCGCTCCTCCAGTTCCGACACCATGGGCTTGGTGGTGGGGGCGAATTTCTCATCGGCACCGGCGGGATCGCCACCAGAGGGCCAGTTCAGATCCACACCAGCTGCGTTGGCCCGTTCGAATGTCTTCCAAATCTGACCGCCGGTCATCACGGCCACCTCGGTGCGACCGGCCATGATCTCTGCGGCCAGGTGATTGGCGGCCAACACGCCCATCTCACCGCCTCCTCCGGTGTTCTGGACCCGGGCGCCGCGGTCGATGCCCAGTCGCTCGGCCGCAAGCGCGGCGCCGTTCGCCGGAGTCCAGTAGGCCAGAGGGATCTGCAAAAAGGTGTCCACTTGGGCGAACAGGGGATTGCCCACGCCGGAGTCATAGGCAGCCCGGGTAGCCACATCGGCCACCATGGTCAGTGGATCGGGGGAGGCCGTTGGGTCGGTTTCCCGTCCCACGTACTGGGCCACGCCCACCAGCACCGGTGCTCGGTCACTGCTCATCGCGGCGATGCTAAACACATTCCTCCGCAATCGGCTGATCGGAGCAAAGCTGCGTAGGCTCTGGAGGGTGAAGTTCGGAGTCTTCTATGAGCACCAATTGCCCCGTCCGTGGCAGGAGGGGGATGAGCAGCGACTTCTGCACGAGGCTCTCGAGCAGGTAGAGCTGGCCGACCGGCTGGGGTATGACTACGCCTGGGAGGTGGAGCACCACTTCTTGGAGGAGTACTCGCACTCATCGGCCCCTGAGGTGTTCTTGGCCGCGGCCAGCCAGCGCACCGAGCGGATCAGGCTGGGGCACGGCATCGTGCAGATGCCCCCCAAGTACAACCATCCGGCCCGAGTGGCCGAGCGGATCGCCACCTTGGACCTCATCTCCAATGGCCGGGTGGACTTCGGCACCGGCGAGTCGTCGGCCGCGGTGGAGTTGGGCGGGTTCAACATCGAGCACGCCGACAAGCGCCCGGCGTGGGCGGAGGCCACCGAGCAGTGCTGCAACATGATGGTCATGGAGCCCTACCCGGGGTTCGAAGGCGAGTACTTCTCGATGCCGTGCCGCAACGTGGTGCCCAAGCCGGCGCAGAAGCCCCACCCGCCGCTGTGGGTGGCGTGCTCAAACCGGGAGACCATCAAACTGGCCGCCCGATTGGGCATGGGAGCGCTGACGTTCGCCTTCGTCGACCCCGACGAGGCCGCCCTTTGGGTTGAGGACTACTACCGGATTCTGTCGGAGGAGTGCGTGCCCATCGGCCACACCGTCAACGCCAACATTGCCATGGTAGTGGGGTTGTCGATGCACCACGACCGAGACGAGGCCGAGCGTCGGGGCCTCGAAGGGTTCCATTTCTTCGGCCACGGCCTGATCCACTACTACGCGGTGGGCCAGCACCAACCGGGCCGGACCAATGTTTGGGACAGCTTCCAAGAGACCAGGGAGTCATTTGAGGGGCTGGGGGAGACGCTGGGCATCGGAACCCCCGATCAGGTGACCCGCCAGCTCCAGGGCTATGCCGATGTCGGTGTAGATCAGGTGATGTTCATCCAGCAGTCGGGCCGCAACCGCCACGACCACATCTGCCAGTCACTGGAGATGTTCGCCAAAGAGGTCATGCCCGCCCTCAAAGAGGGCGAAGACGAGCGGGAGGCGGCCAAAGCCGAGCGCCTCGCCCCCCACATCGAAGCTGCCCTGGCCCGCCGCACCCCCATGGCTCCCATTGCCGATGAGGAGATCCCTGTCGTGGACGCCCTGGGGACTTCCTGACAATCGCTTTTCCGACCTCTGAAAACCAGGCTGATCAGCCCACCGGGGTCAGGTAGGCGGCGAAGACCCAGCCGTCGACGGTGTTGGAGCGGACCTGGACCCAGGTGCCGCTGGTGGGGGACTCCACCACTTGGCCGGTGAGGGTGACGGTGGATCCCAGGTTGGCGGTGCCCAGCACCTGGTGGGCGGTGGAGGGGCCGGCTCGGATGTTGAGCGCTGAAGGCACATCAAACACCGTCCAGTGGGTGTCGGGGGGATAGCGAGGATCGATCTCCAAGTCGACCACCACCGGCGCAGGCGGGGGTGCTTCGGTGGGAGTGGGGGTGGGCTCGGGGGTGGATTCGGGCTCGGGCTCTTCCGATTCGATGGTCACCCAATCGAGTCCCCAAGTGGACACGATGCCGGCCAAGGAAAGGGCGACAAAGGCCAATCCGGCCACTACCAAGCAAGCGATGATCGCCCGTAGGCCCACTACCGGGCCTGCCAGTCGGGGGGACGGCCCTCGGCCCAGGCCGTCGTGCCCTCACCAGCGTCTTTGGTGGCCCCGGCCACTATCCGCATGGTCTCGCCGAAGCGCACCGCCTCCACCCACGACATGGTACGGGTGCGGGTGGCCACCTCCTTGGTGGCCCGCACTGCTAGCGGCGCCGCGGCCACCAGTCGCTCCGCCAAGGCCCGAGCCTCGTCCATCAAGTTGTCGTGGGGCACCACCCGCCAGGCCAGCCCCATCTCCCGGGCCCGCTCGGCACTCACCCGCTCACCGGTCAACAGGAGCTCCATGGCATCGGCCCAATCCACCTTATGGGGCAGTCGTATGGCGCCCACGATGGTGGGCACGCCTAAGCGCACCTCAGGAAAGCCGAATGTGGCCTGGTCGCTGGCGATGAGGAAATCGCAGGCCAGCGCGCCGGTGAGCCCGTAGCCCAGGCAGTGGCCGTTCACCGCGGCGATGGTGGGCTTGAACAGTTCCAGGCCCGACTCGAAGGAGTTGATGGTGGGCTTCTCCCAGAAGGTGCCCTCGAACACTCCTACCGATCCCTCGCCGTCGCGCATATCGGCCCCGGCGCAGAACGCCCGGCCCGCTCCAGTGATGATGGCCACCCAGGCCTCGTCGTCGCCCCGGAACCGGTTCCACGCGGCGTTCAGATCTTGGCGGAGTTCGCCGTTGATGGCGTTGAGCGAGTCGGGGCGGTTGAGGGTGATGGTGGCCACGTGGCCGGTTAGCTCATACAGCACGGTGTCGGGCATGGCTGACTCCTGTCCCGCAGGGGTTGGCATAGCGCCACATTAGGGGCGCTGTAGTGCCGCCTGGAGGTCGGACCAACACACTTACATCATCAACTAGGAAACTGTTATCATGAGCGAATGATACGGACGCAGATCTCGCTCACTGAAGAACAAGCCAAACGCTTGCGAGCCCACTCGACGATCAAGGGGATTTCGCAGGCCGAGATCCTCCGCCAAGCCCTCAACGCCTACTTTGACCAGGACGATCTGATCCGCTGGGTGGAACTGGCCCGGAATATCACTCCGGTATCCTCGGGTTATACCGACCTTGCCGAGAACCATGACGAGCATCTTGCCGAAATTTACTACGAAGATATCCAAAGAGATCTAGAAAACCTCTAATATTACTGAAATATGGCAGTATTCGTTCTGCTCGATTCGTCAGCACTGATTCCCCTGTTAGACGACAACGATCTTCGTCATGTTGATGCGATGGCTTATTGGCATCGATTGCTCGACGGCATCAGGGCAGGCGAAACCGCGGCGATCACCCACTCCTTCGTGATGTCAGAGACAGTGTCATTGGTGCAGCGTCGCATGGGCATGGCTTCAGTGCGCCAGCTCAACGACCGAATTCTGAGACTGGCCCATATTGTGTGGGTGGACAAGGAGCTCTACGCCAGGGCGTTCGCAGCCATGATGGCCGCCAACCGCCGGAATGTGTCGCTGGTGGACTGGACATCGTTCGAGCTAATGCGCAGCCGCGGCATCACTCACGCCCTAGCTTTCGACGCCCACTTCATCGAGCAAGGCTTCACGCTGCCCTGGGACTGATCGCCTGCCTCAGGTCGATCAGGGGTACTTGATGGACAGCTGGCGCAGGGTGCGGGGGCCGGCGCTGCGGGGCATCTCTCGGCGGTGGACGGTGCCCACGGTGTCGAAGATCACCACGTCGCCCTGGTGCCAGCGGTGGGTGTAGGTGCGCTCGGGCACGATGGCGTGATCCATGGCTGCCTGGGTGAGGGCGAAGGCCTCCTCGGGATCTTCGATGCCGTCGAAACCGCAGGAGAACGACGACACATACAGCGCCACCCTTCGAGTGTAGGGGTGGGGCATCTCCACCGGGTGCTCGACTACTTCGCCTGAGCCGGGATAGATGATGTCGGGGTTGGCCTGCATCCGGCGGGCCGCGGCCGCGGCGGGGTCTTCGTCGTGGTGGTTCTGGCGCAGCCGGGTGTTGTTCTCCGACGTGATGGTGTAACGACCGGTCCGTCCGGCCAGCTTCTCGCCCAAGTGGTCGGGCAGGGTCTCATAGGCGGTGTACATGTCGCAGAACGACGTGTCGGCCCCGCCGTCGGCGGGCACCCGCTGGGCGTTGAGCAGCGACTCCCGGGCGATGGTGTCCAAGAAGGCATAGTCGGTGTGCCATGGCAGCGGGCCGCTTCCCGCCGTGCCGATCTCGTGGCCATCGTCGTTGAGCTCGTTGGACACAGCCAGCACCTCGGGTGCCTCGGTGGGAATGTTGTACAGCTCGTCGGCGGGAAACGGCTCGCCCAGTTGATGGGCCAGAGCGGCCAGCTCGCCGGCGTCGCACTCCCGCTGGCCCCGCAGCACCACCACCAGCCGGTCGGCCAGGGCTTGGCGCAGCGTTGCCAAGTCATCGTCGGACAGCGGTGCCCCGGGATCCCAGCCCGAGGCCAGCGCGCCCAGTGGTGCGTTGAGGGGCTCGGTGCGAATCATGTCTCTATCCCTATCATGTCAACGCCGCAGGCTCGCCGTGCTAGTACAGGGAGAGCAAAGGTCGAGGAGGAACGACGATGGAAGGCCAGAAGATTCTGATCACCGGGACCGCAGGGCAGATCGCTCTGCCCATGACCCGACACTTCGCCCAGAACAACGAGGTGTGGGGGCTGGCCCGATTCAGCCAGCCCGGATCGAAAGAGCAGGTGGAGGAGGCCGGGGCCATTCCCCACAAGGCCGACCTGGCCTCCGGCGACCTGAACGGATTGCCCGAGGACTTCGACTATGTGATCCACATGGCCGCGTTCATGGCAGCTTCGCCTGATTACGATTTCGCCCTCACCCAGAACGCCGAGGCCACCGGCCTGCTGATGGCGCACTGCCGCAACGCCAAGGGCTTTCTGCACGCCTCTACCGCCGCCGCGTACAAGAACAACGACGACCACACCTACGTCTACGCCGAGGGCGATCCGCTGGGCGACAGCGAGCAGCCCTATTCGGAGACCTACGGGGTGACCAAGATGGCCGCCGAGGCGGTGGCCCGGACGATGTGCCGGCTTTATGACCTGCCCACAGTGATCGGCCGCATCAACGTGGCTTACGGCCAAAACGGGGGGCTGCCCGCCATCTTGTTGGCCATGATGACCAACAACATGCCGGTGCCCCTCAAAGACTCCGAGCCCAACATGTTCTCCCCGGTCCACGAGACCGACATGTGCGCCCACGCCGAGGCCTTCTTGGAGGGGGCCACCGTGCCGGCCACCGTCGTCAACTGGGGCGGCGACGAGAACGTGAGCATCGAGGACATGTGCCGGCGAATGGGAGCCCAGGTCGGGGTGGACCCCAATTTCGAGTACTACCCGGTGGGCACCCACAGCCGGGCCTACGACAGCGACAAGCGCATCTCCATGACTGGGCCCTGCACGGTGTCGTGGGAGGACGGGATCGACGACATGGTGGCGGCCTGGGACCCAGAGCAGGGCAGCCGAATGATCGCCCGGCTCATGGGCGAGGGTTAGCAGTACGAGCACGAGGTAGAGCAATGCCCAATCACCCCACCCTCGACGGGGTCAACTTCATGGACGGTTTCTGGTTCCAGCACGAGCCCCACGAGGCCTGGACCTGGATGCGGGAGCACGCCCCGGTGTACTACGACGCCAACAGCGATGTGTGGGGCATATCCCGCTACCACGACATCTTGGCCGTCGAGAAGGATCCCAAGACGTTCTCGTCCTACCGCAGCCCCCGGCCCCATGGGGACTCGCTGCCCATGATGATCTCCATGGACGACCCCGAGCACAAGCAGCGCCGCAAGCTGGTGAACCGGGGCTTCACCCCCAAGCGGGTGCGTGATCACACGCCCGACGTCATCGCAATCTGCGACGAGATCTTGGACAGGGTGTGCGAGCGGGGCGAGTGCGACTTCATTTGGGACATCGCGGCTCCGTTGCCGCTGATCCTGATTGGCGACATGCTGGGCTTTCCCCGGGAGAGCTACGACGACCTGCTGGAGTGGTCCGACGACATGATGCGGGCCACCACCGAGACCGACCAGGAAGCGCTCGAGAAGGGGATCATGGCCGGCGTGGCCTTTCGGGAGTTTCTGATGGAGGTGATCGCCGACCGCAGAGCCCGCCCGCCTCAGTCGGATCTGGTGAGCGTGTTGTGCCACGCCGAGGTGGACGGCGACCGGCTGGATGACGAGTCGCTGTATCAGGAGGGACTGCTGATCTTGATCGGGGGCGACGAGACGTCCCGCCACGTGATCAGCGGGGGGATGCTGGCGTTGATGGAGCATCCCGAGCAGAAGGCGCTGTTCAACCGGCGGGCCGCCGACGATGCCTGGATGGAGCGGGCGGTAGAGGAATTGCTGCGCTGGGTGACCCCCATCAAGAACATGTCCCGCAGCGCCACCCGGGATGTGGAGATGCACGGTGAGACCATCGGCGAGGGCGACCAGATCATCTTGTTCTATCCGTCGGCCAACCGGGACGATCGGGTGTTCGACGACCCGTTCAAATTCGACCTGGAGCGCGACCCCAACCAGCACCTGGCCTTCGGTTGGGGGACGCACTTCTGCTTGGGGGCGTCTTTGGCCCGTCTGGAGCTCAAGATCATGTTTCAGCGGCTGGCTGAGCGGATGCCCGACATGCAGTTGGCCACCGACGACCCGCTGCCGTGGCGGGCATCCAACTTCATCGTCGGCCCCGAGGAAATGCCGGTGACGTTCACCCCCAGCGCCCCGGTGGGAGCTTGACCCTGCCCGTCCCTCGATTGCGGCGGGCCTTTGCCGTTCTGTTGGCGGGCGGTCTGCTGACGTTGGTGGCCGCGGCCGGCTGTAGCGGGTCGGATTCTGTGGAGTCAGCCGTTCCGCCCCCCGCGTCAACGTGCCTTGAAGAGACCCGGGACGGCGTGGAAGTTCCCTGTCCAGAGCCATCTAATGGGGCGAATGCCCAGGGTCTAGTCGAGCCTCAGACCGTTGAGTCGTCCACCACCGGCAAGGCTGTGTATTTGCAGCGCTGCGTGGGGTGCCACGGCATCGACGGCAGCGGCATAGTCGGGCCCGATATCCGCCCCGGCAAGATTCTGGTGAAGTACGCCTCGGCTGAGGCGATGGAGGCGCTGGTCCGCGACGGGCTTGGCGAGATGCCTGAGTTCGGCTCCAAGCTCAGCGACGAAGAGATCGCCGCGGTAGTGGCCTATGTGAGAGGCGGCCTGGGCTGACCTAGCCCGTCCAGGCATCCACCACGTCGGCGGTGGTGGTCACGGTGGCGACGATGCCGAGGGTGTGCTCGAACACGGCATCCACGTAGTCGGGCGGGGTGCCGGCCACGGCGTCGCGGGGGATCACCACCACGTAGCCGGCGTTGACCGCGTCGAAGGTCAGGTTGATGATGGCCACGTTCACCGACACCCCAACGGCCACGATGGTGCGGACCCCCTCGTTGCGCAGCAGCGAGTCGAGCTCAGTGCCCTCGAAGGGTGACAGGCCGTGGTGGCGAGGCAACACCACATCGGCGTCGGCCACCCCGATCTCGGGCACCACCTCCACCGCCGGGGTGCCCACGTGCAGTTGCACCGGCATCTTGGGCATGGCCCGGAATAATCGCGCGTTGCTATTGCCTCCCCAGCCGTCAACCCGATGCTGGGCCGTGCAGTGGATCACCCGCACTCCCACATCCCGAGCAGCGTCAGCCAACGCCGCCGCATTGGGGATCAGCCCCTCCTTGGCCGCCTCAGCCAGTGCCGGCAACGCCGACAGCTCCCCGATCACCCCGTTCTGGCACTCCTGAAGCACCAAAGCCGTCGTCGCCGGATCAATGGCATCACGCAATTCCATGGATGTTCACTCTCCCATGCCGAGTTCTGTCGGGCTGCCTCCCATAATGGGCACCTTATGGCTGGATCGATTCTGGGGACCGAAGTTATCCGCCGGGAGGACGGGACTCTGCTCACCGGCGAGGGGCAATACACCGGGGACTTGCGGCCCGACGGGCTGCTGACTGCCTATTTCGTGCGTTCGCCGGTGGCCCACGCGGTGATCGGGGAGATCGATCTAGGGGAGGCCGCCAACCTCCCTGGAGTAATGGCGGTGTTCACCGCCAACACCATTGGAGTGGAGCAGGTCAAGCCCCGGTTCCCGCTCGACCCCCACTTCGCACGGGGGCCGCTGGCCAGTGATCGGGTTCGCTTCGTGGGCGAGCCGGTGGCCCTGGTGGTGGCCGACACTTTGGCCGCGGCCCAAGACGCCGCCGATGAAATCATGGTCGACTACCAGCCGCTGCCGGTGTCGATGGATGCCGAGGTCGCGGTGGCCAACGGCGAGGCGGTGCTATTCCCGGAGCGGGGCTCAGACTCGATGATCCGGGCCTTCGACCCGGTGGAGGGTCTGCACGACACAGCCGACCGGATTTTCACCGGCCGCATTGTCCACAACCGGATGGCGGTGGTGCCGATGGAAACCGACGCGGTGCTGGCTGATCCCACCGAAGAGCAGCTCACCTTGTGGGTATCCACCCAGGGTGCCCATCCCACCCGAGGAGGCATCGCCGAGTCGCTGGGATTGGACATCGACGAGGTACGGGTGATCGCCCCGTGGGTGGGCGGCGGATTCGGGGCCAAGGGCGGGTGGCGAGTGGAGCATGTGGCGGTGGCCGCCGCCGCCCGGCAACTGGGCTGCCCGGTGGTGTGGACAGAGACCCGGGCCGAGAACCTCATCTCCATGCAGGCCCGCGATCAGGTCCATTACGTCCGACTGGGGGTGACCGACGACGGCCGTATGGTGTCGTTGGAGGTGATTGCGCTGGTGGACGCGGGGGCCTTTCCCGGCTTGGGCGGCATTCTCCCCACCATCACCCGGGTCATGGCGCCGGGCGTCTACGGCATCGAACAGGTGCAGTTCGACTACGGCTTGGCCGCCACCAATCGGGCCCCGCTGGGGGCGTTCCGGGGGGCGGGCCGGCCCCAGGCCACCCTCACCATCGAGCGCATGGCTGATCTGGCTGCGGCCGAGCTGGGCATCGACCCGGTGGAGTTCCGCCGCCGCAACTTTTTGGACCCCGAAGACTTTCCGCTGGTCACTCCCACCGGTGGGGCCTACGACACCGGCGAGTATGAAAAGGCCCTGGACCGGGCCTGCGAGCTGGTCGGCTACGAGCAGCTTCGGGCCGAGCAGGCCGCCCGCCGGGCTGCCGGCGACCCCATCAGGCTGGGCATCGGTTTGTCGTGCTATGTGGAGGTCACCGCACCGACCGGCCAAGAGGAGCACGCGGTGGTGGAGGTGCACCCCGACGGCTCGGCCACCGTGGCGGTGGGCACCTCCTCACACGGCCAAGGCCACGAGACCGCGTTCACCATGATCGTGGCCGACCGGCTGGGGATCGACATGGACCAGATCGCCTTCGTGCAGTCCGACACCGCCTTGGTGGCTCGGGGCGGCGGCACCGGCGGATCGCGCAGCGCCCAGCTCGGGGGCAGCGCCATCCACGCCGCCGCCATGGAGGTGCTGGACATCGCCCGACAGCGGGCGGCAGAGCTGCTGGAGGCCAGCGCCGACGACATCGTGGTCACCGACGAGGGCCGCCTAGGTGTGGCCGGGGTGCCTTCGGCATCGGTGGGCTGGCCCGAGGTGGTCGCGGCATCCGACGAACCACTGCGGGCCGATCTGGATCACACCACCGATGGCGCCACCTTCCCGTTCGGCACCCACATCTGCGTGGTGGAGGTGGACACCGAGACCGGCATGGTTGCCCTGCGGCGTTTCGTGGCGGTGGACGACGCCGGCAACCTGCTCAATCCGCTCATCGTGGCCGGCCAGCAGCACGGCGGGGTGGCCTCGGGTATCGGCCAAGCGCTCTACGAACATGTGGTGTACGACGACCAGGGCAACCCGCTCACCACCGGGCTGGCCGACTACGCCATGCCGTCGGCTGCCGAGTTCTGCGATTTCACCGTCGACAGCACCATTACCCCCACCCATCTGAATCCCCTGGGGGTGAAGGGCATCGGCGAGGCGGCCACCATCGGCGCCACCCCGGCAGTGCAGAACGCGGTCATCGATGCCCTCAGCGATCTCGGAATCCGCCACATCGACTTGCCGCTGACGCCAGATCGGGTATGGCAGGCCATCCTGTCGGCAGGCGATCCCCCTCCGGATATAACTTGGCCTTCACTATGAGCGCCGACCCTGAGCAGATCATCGCCGACATCATCAACCCGGAAACCCGGGGGAACCTGTACCCGCACTATCACGCGCTGCGGGAGGCTGCCCCGATTCACAAGACCCACAACCCGATCCTGCACGAGGCGTGGGTATTCACCCGCCACGCCGATGCCGATCAGCTTCTGCGCAACCCCAAGGCCATCAGCGACCGGCGCACCACCGAGATGTACAACGTAGGGGCGGGGGGCACCGAGTACTACGACATGATGAAGCGGATGCTGCTGTGGCTGGACCCGCCCCACCACCAGCGCATCCGTTCCATGGTGGCCCGGGTGTTCACTCCTCGGGCGGTGGAGAAGATCAAGCCGGCCATCAACGATGTGGTCATCGGGCTGCTGGACGCAGTGGCTGACGACGGCGGTATGGACGTGGTGAGCCAGTTCGCCTACCCGCTGCCAGTGCATGTGATCTGCGAGATGCTGGGCATCCCCCGCAGCGACATCCCCGACATCGAGCAATGGATGTGGGACTTCGCCCGCCGGGGCGACATCGCCCACCTCAGCGACGAGATGATCGCCAACGGGGAGAAGGCCGTGCGGGGATTCACCGAGTACTTCACCGCGCTGGCCGCCGAGCGCCGGGCCAACCCCGGCGACGACCTGATGACCAAGCTGGTCACGGTGGAAGACGAGCGGGGGCCGCTCACCGATCAGGAGATCGTCCCAACCTGCATAATCCTGCTCCAAGCCGGCCACGAGACCACCGCCGACATCATCGGAAACGCCACCAAGGCGCTGTTGGAGAATCGGGCTGAGCTCGAGCGATTGCAGGCCACGCCCGAGATGATCGACGACGGCTTCGAGGAGCTTCTGCGCTACGACAGCTCGGTGCAGATCAACCACCGGGTGCTGGCTGCCGACGTGGAAGTGGCCGGCCAGACCTTCCCCGAGGGCGATTTATGCGTGGTGATGTTGGGGGCCTGCAACCGCGACCCCGAGGCGTTCCCCGAGCCCGACCGGCTGGACCTCAACCGCGACGCCAGTCAGCACAACGGCTTCGGCCTGGGGGCCTACTACTGCCTGGGCTCATCGCTGGCCCGAGCCGAAGCCATCGCCGCCCTCGACGCCCTGGTCCGGCGGTTCCCCACCCTAGAGCTGGATACCGACAAGCCCGCCCCGGTGTACCGTCCCACTCTGGTGCTCCATGGCCACGAGCACCTCCACGTCCGCTGGAACTAGCCGCCTAGCCGGGGCAAAGCACCAGGCTGAGCCAGCGGTCGGTTGAGGCGGTCCAGCCTTTGGGGACGACCACGGTGGAGGAGGTCTCCTCGATGATGGCGGGGCCGGCGATGGTGGGGCCGGGCAGGAGGGTGTGGCGGCGGTAGACGGGGGTGTCGGCCATTTCGCCGTCGAACCAGGCGGGGCGGTAGGAGAGGGGCACCGGCGGTTGGGCGGCTACTTGGTCGGTCGACCAGTCGGGCTTGGGCACGGGGCCGATCACCCGAACCCGATAGTTGACGAACTCCACCGGGTCGGTCTGGCGGATGCCATAAAGCTCTTCGTATAGCTGGTTGAAGGCGTTTGCCGCTTCGTCCAAATCGCAGCCGTGGAGGGGGACGGTGAGTTCGTGGGCTTGATGGTGGTAGCGGATGTCGATCTCTCGCTCCAGCACGATCTCATCGGCGGAGAAGCCCTCGGCACCGATCTCGGCGACGGCCACGGTTTCCAGCTCCGCGTAGATGGCCTCGATGACGCTCGCATCAACACCCACCGAGTCGATCACCTGGGTGCGGACATGGTCGGTCACCACGTCGGAGGCCAGCAGGCCCACCGCCGAGCCCACGCCAGGGTTGGCCGGAATGACCACCTCGGTGATGCCGAACTCCTCGGCCAAGCGGGCCACATGCACCCCAGCGGCACCGCCCGAAGCCAGCAGGGTGAAGTCGCGGGGGTCGATGCCCCGCTCCAGGGTCACCACCCGCACCGCGGCGGCCATAGTGGCGTTCACCACCTCATGCACCCCGGCGGCGGACTCCTCCGGGGTCAATCCCATTGGCTCGGCCAGCTCGACCAGGGCGGCATGGGCCAGGTCGGCCCGGATAGCCATACGGCCCCCGAGGAAGAAGCCCGGGTTGAGGTAGCCCAGCACCAGATCGGCATCGGTCACCGTGGGCTGAGTGCCGCCCCGGTCATAACAGGCCGGTCCCGGCTCGGCTCCGGCGGAATCGGGCCCCACCCGCAGCGCGCCGCCGCTGTCGAGGTAGGCGATGGAACCGCCGCCTGCGCCCACTTCGGCCAAATCGATCACCGGGATCTTGATGGGGTAGCCGGTGTTGATCTGTTTCACCCCCGAAGAGGCAGTACCTCCCACAAAGAACTCGTGGGCGATGGCGGCCTGGCCGCCCCGCACCAGCCCCGCCTTGGCGGTGGTGCCGCCCATGTCGAAAGAGATCAGATCGTTGATGTCGCTGAGGCGGCCAATGTGGGCGGCAGCCATCACCCCGGCCGCCGGCCCCGACTCCACCAGTTGCACCGGCCTCCGGGCCACCGTGGCCGCCGAGATGATGCCACCCGACGAGCCCATGATCTGCAATCGGGCCCCGATGCCCTGTTGGGCCAGTTCGTCGTCCAGCCGGGCGATGTAGCGGGTGACGGTGGGACCCACGTAGGCCGACATCACCGTGGTGCAGGCCCGGGGCAGTTCCCGGTACTCGGGCCACACCTCGCTGGAAACCGCCACGTAGAGGTCGGGGTTCAGCTCAGCGATGATGTCGGCCACCTGCCGCTCGTGCTCCCCGTTGGCGTAGGAGTGGAGGAAGCACACCGCCACTGCCTCCACCGGCTCGCGGGCCAGCAGGTCGGCCAGCGCCGTACGGGCCTGCTCGATGTCAAGCGGCACCACCACCGAGCCGTCAGCCCCTGTCCGCTCCACCACGTCCACGGTGCGCCGCCGGGGGACGATGGGCGCCTGCTTGGTGTAGAAGAGGTCGTACTTCTCGGCGTCGCCCTTGCGCTCGTTGCCGATGACCAAGATGTCGCCGAACCCTGCGGTGGTGACGTAGGCCACTGGACCGCCCTTGCGCTCCAAGATCAGGTTGGTGGCCAGGGTGGTGGCGTGGACCACCTGGGATACCTCGGGGGGATCATGCCCGGCCTCGGCCAAGAGCTCGTCAATCCCGTCGAGGACCCCGGTGGCGGGGTCGTCGGGAGTGGTGAGCACTTTGGCGGTGCAGACGCTGCCGTCGGTGCGGTCGATCATCACCACATCGGTGAACGTCCCGCCGATGTCGATGCCCAGGGCGAGGGTCATCGGCTTCTCAATGCCGCGGTGGCCGCCGGGTCCACCTCCCCGGTTTCCAGGTCGATTTCCACGCCGTAGTCCCGGCGGGCGGCCTCGGGCGAGACTCGGCCGTCGCGCACATCGGCGGCCACCAACTCGGGGTCGCGCTCATACGGGTTTCCGAAGCCGCCGCCCGCCGAGGTGAGCATGGTGATCATGTCGCCGGCTCTCAGCGGATAGGCGGTGACCTTGGCCGGCAGCGGTTGCTCGTCGGGTGTGCCCTGGTTGAGCACCCAGCCCCCGCCCGCGCCAGCAGAGCCGCCGTAGATGCCCGGTGGAGGGCGGCGGCAACGATCGGTGGCCCGGCCGGTGAACTGTCCGTCGGCGAGGATGCGGATGTCGCGGCGCGCCCCGGTGCCGCCCCGCCACTGGCCCGGTCCCCCCGAGTCGGTCCACAGCTCGAAGCGCTCGAAGCGCACCGGGTGTTCCTGCTCGTAGGCCTCCACGGTGTGGAACGCCCCACCAGCGCCCAGCACCAGCGGGCCGGTTACGTCCACCCCGTCGCGGTCGGACCGGGCTCCGGAGCCGCCGAATTGGGGATCCATGAACGCCCACGGTCGGCCGTCGCCCCCGGTGCCGTTCATTATGTAGACGTGGACGTTGCAGGAGGCGGCCACCGCTCGGGCCGGGTCGAGTTGGGAGAACGCCCCCAACATGGCCTCCACCACCGCCATGACCGTGGCCATGCGGGCGTTCAGGGCGGCGGGCGGATTGGGGTTCACCAGCGTGCCCGGGGGCAGGCGCAGCTCCAACGGCCGGAACGCGCCGTCGTTCACTGGGATGTCAGGGGCCAACAGGCAGCGCACGGCGAACAGCACCCCGGAGGTGGTCTGCGACACCGCGGCGTTGATCGGCCCCGGCGCCTGGGGTGAGGTGCCCTCGAAGTCGGCGGTGATCGTGGAGCCCTTGATGGTAAGGGCCACATGCACCTCGTGGTCGGCGTCGGGATTCACGCCATCATCGTCGATGATGAACGATCCGGTGTAGGTGCCGTCGGCCAGGGCCTCGATGCCCGCCCGGGTACGGCGCTCTGTGTAGTCCAAAAGCTCGTCGGTGATCTGGTGCAGCCGCTCGAGGCCGTAGCGTTCGGCCAAATCGGCCAGCCGGTCGGAACCGAGGTTGGTGGCCGCCATCATGGCCCGGATGTCGCCCAGCACCTTCTCAGGAGTGCGGCTGTTAGCGGCGATCACATCCAGCATTGGCTGGTTGGGCTCCCCGGCCACCGCCAGCGGCACCGGGGGCAGAACCAGGCCCTCCTGGAACATCTCGGTGGCGTTGGCTGGCAGGCCGCCAGCGGCCATTCCCCCCAAGTCGGCCACATGCAACAGAGCGCAGGTGAAAAACGCCAGCGTGTCGCTTATGAACACCGGGCGGAACACCATCACGTCGTTGGAGTGGATGCCGCCCCGGTAGGGATCGTTGGAGGCGTACACATCGCCGTCGCGCATCGACTCGGGCGGGAAGTCGTCCAGCAGGGAGCGCAGCGACGGTCGCAGGCTGGACAAATGCATGAGAGGCGCGCCCATAGACTGGGCAATGAACTGGCCCCGATGGTCGAAGATCGCCGCGGTGGAGTCCCCGCCCTCTTTGACCACCGAGGAATAGGCCGATCGTACGGTGGTCAGCCCCATCTCCTCGGCGATGGCTCCCAAGGCGTTCTTGACTACCTCCAGCGCGATGGGGTCAGAGGGCTGCCCGTCGGTGGTCAAAGCTCGAACGGCCCCTTGCCCATCTGATCTCGGATGGTGATGACGGCCGGGTTGGTCATGGAGCGGCGCTGCCAGTTGGCCCCGTCCACCACCATGGTGTGACCGCTGATGAACCGGGCGAAGGGGGAGGCCAAGAAAGTGGCGGCCCAGCCCAGCTCCCGCAACTGGCCCACCCGCATGGCCGGCTGGCAGGGGTCCTTCTCGTGGGTGCGGTCGAGGCTGGAGCGTATGTCGGCGGTCATGTCCTCGTGGGGGAATAGCCCCGGCACCAGGCCGTTCACCTGGATGCCGTAGGGCCCCCACTCCACGGCCAGGCTCTCGGTCATCGACTTGACCCCGGCTTTGGCCGCGGCCGAGTGGGCGAAGCCCGGGCCGCCGGTCCAGGCGTAAGACGCCCCGATGTTGACGATCGAACCCGGCGTTCCGGCGTCTAGATGGCGGCGGGCGAACTCCCGGGCGCAGAAGAAGGTGCCGTTGAGGGTGATGTCCACCACCGTGCGCCAGGCATTGGGCGACATATCCTCGGCGGGCACCGGGAAGTTGGCCGCCGCGTTGTTGATCAGCACGTCAGGCATGGCGAACCGCTCGGTGGCGGCGTCGAAGGCCTCGGTAATCTGCTCGGCCTGGCGAATATCACAGCCCACCACCAGCACCTCAGCGCCGACTTCCTCAATGGCCGCCTGGCCCGCTTCCAGGTGCTCGGGCTTGCGGCTGGCGATAACCAGGTTGGCCCCCAGCCGGGCGAATTCGGTGGCGATGGCCTTGCCCAGCCCGGTGCCCCCGCCGGTGACGAACACGGTCTGGCCGTCGTAGGTGCCCGGCACCAGGGCGGTGGCGCCCTCCGGGGCGGGCTCGGGCAGTCCGGTGATCTCAGCCATTTGTCATCTCCTCCTCAGGACCGCTTGTACTCGGGGTCGCGCTCTTCGGCCCGGGCCGCTCGGAACTCGGCGAAGTCGTCCGAGCGGTTGATCAGCGTCTGGAAGGCGTACTCGTCGTTCATGGAGCTGCGCAGCCCCTCCATGGCCAGGTTGCGGATCACCCGGCGAGCAAGCTGCACCGTATAAGGCGAGTAAGAGGCGATCTTGGCAGCCATCTCCATCACGGTGTCGTCCAACTCCTCAGGCGCCACAATGCGGGAAACGATGCCGTGGGTGAGGGCCTCCTCGGCGCTGAGGACCCGGCCGGTGAGCACCATGTCGCTGACCAGGCCCGACCCGCAGATCTCGAACAGCCGTCCCATTCCGCCGGTGTCGGGGATCACCCCGTGGGTCAATTCGGGGAGCAAGAAGCGGGCGCCCTCGGCCGCCACCCGGATGTCGCACAGCAGCGCTCGTTGGAACGAGCCGCCGATGGCCCATCCCTGCATGGCCACGATGATGGGGGCGTCGATGTCCCAAACCTGCTGGATTCCCCGGTGGCCCCGCTCCATTCCGGCGTGGTGGGCAATGCCCATCTGGCCGCCGCCGATGGCCGAAACGTCCCGGCCCGACGACCACGACTTTCCCTCTCCCCGCCACACCACGGCCCGGATGGACTTGTCGGCTTTGATCTCCCCCAGGATGTCGAACAGCGCCACGTCCATGTCGTCGTCGAAGGCGTTGTGCTTGGCGGGATTGTTGTTGGTGATGACGGCGATATGCCCGTCCACCGTGAGCTGTACTCGATCGTCGGCCATGCCCTCACCGTAACCGTCGCTCTTGCTTTGGGAAGAATGGGGCCGGTTTGGGTCACAATGGCGGCATGGCGATGAACCTGGACTTGGTGGGAGAGCGGGACAAGCCGCATCAGCGGGGTTGGCTGCCCCGGGACTGCACCCTGTATGCGCTCAGCGTGGGAGCGGGGTTCGATGATCTGGCGTTTGTGGGGGAGCAGGCCGCCGGGCACCCCCAGCAGGTGTACCCCAGCTTCGTGTGCTCCGGGGGCCGGTCCGACAAGGCCAGCAGCGGCGAAGGTAATCCCATGTTCCGATACGGCGACTACCAGGTTCACCAGCTGGTACACGGCGAACAGGAGCTGACCATTCATGGGGAAATCAGCCCCACCGGGTCTGTGGTCAGCACAGGAACGGTGGTGGGCATATACGACAAGGGCTCTGGCGCGGTGGTCCACGCCGAAAGCGAGTCGGTGGATGCCGCCACTGGTGAGCCGCTGTTCACCACCGGTTCCAAGCTGTTCGTGATGGGCGAGGGGGGTTTCGGCGGCGACCCCGGTCCCAAAACTCCACCCTGGGATGTTGGCGACGCGCCCTCCGACGCCGCGGTGCACTGGCAGACCCTGCCGGTGCAGTCGCTGCTCTACCGCCATGGGGGCAACGACCCCAACCTCATTCACTACGACCCCACGGTGGCCGCAGCGGCCGGGTTCGACGGCCCCATCCTCATGGGGCTCAACACGTACGGTTTCGCCTGCCGGGCCCTGGTGGAAACGGTGTGCGGGGGCGACCCCCTGGCGTTGGGCTCGATAGGCGGGCGCTTCGCCTCCCCCGGCTACAACGGCGACGTGCTCACCACCCAGATCTGGCGCGACCCCGCCGAAGAGAACGGAGTGCTGTTCCGAGTGGTTTCCGACCGGGGCACCACCGTCTTCGACAAAGGCCGGGCCACGCTGCGGTAAGGAGCAGAAGGGAAACGCAATGAGCAGATTGGTAATCGACGCCGACGGTCACATCAGCGAGCCGCCCGAGCTGTGGGAGGAGTTCTGCGATCCGGACTACCTGGCCTTCGCCCCTCGAAGAGTGCTCGACAGCCAGGGGCGGCCCCGCACTTTCGTCGGCGGGGAGATGGCCCCCTACATCCCCTTCGACTCTGAGGCCTACGACAAGGAGCGCCCCAAGGGCGGCGTCGATCCCCACGCCCGGCTGGCCGACATGGACAGCGAGGGCATGGACATCTCGGTGATCTTCCCCACCACCGGGCTCATGTTCGGCGGAATCGCCGACGCGGCGGTGAACAACGCCCTGTGCCGGGCATATAACGATTGGCTCCGCACCTACTGCGACACCGACACGTCCCGACTGCTGGGGGTGGCGGTGGTGCCCCAGGTCGACCCGGCGCTGATGGTGGCCGAGGCCCGCCGAGCCATCGATGAGCTGGGATTCGTGGCGGTGATGCTGCGGCCCAACGTGATTGCCGGACGCACCCTCGACCACCCTGCCTACGACGGGCTGTGGTCTCTGTTGGCCGACCGGGGCGTGCCCGCCGCCCTGCACGAGGGCACCACCCAGAACGTGCCCCAATCAGGGCTCGACCGCTACGACAACTTCATGTTCCGCCACGTGTGCTCCCACCCCCATGAGCAGCAGATGGGATGCCTGGAGCTGATCGCCGGCGGGGTGTTGGAGCGCCATCCCGATTTGCGGGTGGTGTTCTTGGAGTCGGGCTGCGGCTGGGTGGACCACTGGCTCGAGCGCATCGACGAGCACTTGGACTCCTGGGGCCACGCCTCAGCCCCGCTGGAGCTGAACGCCACCGAGTATTTCCAGCGGCAGTGCTTCATCTCCTGCGACCCCGAAGAGCGGACCGTTTCCGGTGTGATGGACTCGCTCGGCGACGACTGCGTGGTTTTCGCCACCGACTACCCTCACCCCGATGGAGTGTTCCCCGGCGTGGTCAAAGCCCTGGCCGACCGGGACGACCTCAGCGAAATCCGCAAGGACAAGATCTTGGGCCTCAACGCCAAGCGGTGTTTCGGCCTCTGAGCGATAGGAGGCGGAAGCCGTGAAAAGCAGCAAACGGATGGTGGCGGCTCTGCCGGGTTGGGTACTGGTGCTGTTGGCGTTGGCGCTCCTGGCCTCGGCATGCGGAGGCAACGACGATGAAGGTGGCGATGGGGCCGAGGCCCCTCAACCGGCGGTTTCGGAACCCGCGGACACCGGCGGGGAGACAGGGTCGACTCCCGCCGAAACTGAGCCCGCGGAGGCCGATTCCGAGACCGACGAGCCGGCACCTGCGGCTACTGCGGAATCCGCGTCCACTGATGCGCCAGCTCCAGAGGAGGCGCCCGAGGCTACGCCAGAACCCATCGTATTGACCGACTCGTTCCGGGGGGTGACCTCGGAGGCCATCCTCATCGGCCACTCTTCCATCGACTTCGAGAAGTTGAACGCCGACTTTGGGCTTGACCTGCCCTACCAGAACTTCGGTCCCCCGTTTTTGGCCATGGTGGACTGGTACAACGAGCAAGGGGGCGTCCTCGGGCGGCGCCTCGAGGTGGTGTCTGAGCTGTTCTTGCCAGTGGGCGCCACTACCGCAGAAGCGGCGTGCCTGAAGCTGACCGAGGACGAACAAGTCTTCGCGGTGATCAACGGGTTTGCCGGACCGGGCGCGGAGCAGGTGAACACCTGCGTGACCGAGCTGCACGATACGATTCTGGTGGGTGGTCTCCCCACTCCTGAGCAGGCCGCAGCCGCTGGCGGGTTGTGGGTCAGCCCCCAGATGAGTCTGGAACGGCGCAACACCGCCATGGTGTCCATCTTGGAGCAAACCGGGCGCATCGACGACCTGAGTCCGGTCATGATCATCGGCGCGCATCCGGAACAACAGGCACTGGTGGACGGCATTGCCGAGGATTTGAAGGCGGCCGGGGCCGAAGTGCCAGTGGTTGGGGTGGTGACCACTACCGGTGACCAATTCGCCACTCAGGCCGAAATGGACGTGTACATCGAGCGGGCTCGCAGCGATGGCGTTGTGTCGATACTGCTGACGGGCGAGGACAACTACCGCAACACCCATCTGTGGAACACCGCACCGGAATTCGTCTACTTGATCGGAAATGGCGATCGGCTGGCCGATTGGCAGCGGGAGCCGCCTGATGGCCTCCAAGACGGCACCAAGGTGCTCACCGCTCGAGGCGGCCCGTCCCCGATGGAAGATCCCCGCATCTTGCATTGCATCGACGTGATTGAAGGCGCCCTGGGAATTGAGATCTTGCCCCTCGAAGAACTGGGCGAGGGCGACATCCAGCACTGGGCCGGAATGATCAATGCCTGTCGCGACCTAGCCATGTTCGTCCAGATCGCCGAGGCCGCGGGGCCCGACCTCACCAACGATTCCTGGGTGGCGGCGCTGGACAACGTTCCCGACATCTCGGTTCCGGGAGTCCAATTCGCCTCCCTCAGCGCCAACAAAGTGGACGCCGCCGACGAATTGTTCCTGGTTGAGTACGACTTCAACGCTCGGGCATTCATCGAACTGGCTGGCCCACTCGACGTGGGCTAGCCGTTCTCCGCAGGGAGCATGGAACTCGAATCCTGGACCGAGCAGAGCGAGCGCCTTTGGGAGTTGGCCAGCGATAGCGGGATGTCGCGTCGGCACTTTCTGGCGCTCCTGGTCGCCGGTGGTGCCGCGGCTGTTGTGGCAGCCTGCGGGGGTGGAAGATCGTCTTCGGTACCGATTACGGGCAGCCTCGCCTCGACTGCTGAGCCTGCCGCGCTGTTCAAAGACCCGTCCCCGTTCATTCAGCGGGGGGCATCGCTGGAGTCCCGTCTGGAGCTGATGCCGGGGTTGATCACACCCAACGACCTCTTCTTCGTCCGCAACAACTCTTCTAGCGTCGACCTATCGGTGGATGACTGGTCGCTAATCGTTGAGGGCGATGCGGTTGAGCAGCGACTCGATCTCGGCTATGAAGACATCCGTCGCCTCCCCAGTCGCTCGTTTGTCGCCTATCTGGAATGTGCGGGCAACCACCGGGTGATGTTCGACCGGCTGCAAGGCCGGGCGGCCGAGGGTACCCAGTGGGGGCGCGGTGCAATTGGCAACGCCGAGTGGCTGGGTGTCTCGCTGGCCGATGTGCTGACCCTGGCCGGCTTGGCCGACGACGCCGTGAGCGTGCTGCTGGTGGGGCTCGACGAGGATTCTCCCGAGGGCGGCTTCCAGCGCGTTCTTCCTCTCGAAAAGGCGCTGGACCCCGACACCATCCTGGCCTACGAAATGAACGGAGAACTGCTGCCTCGCGACCACGGATTCCCGCTGAGGGCCATCGTTCCGGGCTGGGTGGGCAGCTCGCAGATCAAGTGGCTGGGCCGGATCGTGGTCTCGGCCGACCCCCAGTGGACCCGCAACAACACCACGTCGTATGTACTGATCGGCGACGACTATTCCCCCGAGGGCGAGGCGCTGGGCCAGGTGGTGACCGAGCAGAACATCAAGAGCGCCTTGGCGCTTCCCTGGCCAGCCCGGCTGGACGAGGGCCAGCACAAGTTGAGGGGCTTCGCCCACTCACCTCAAGGGCGCGTCTACCGAGTGCAATGGAGCGACGACGGCGGGGCGAATTGGCGCGATTCACGGGTGCTCTCCCAGCAGCCCCAGTATTCGTGGGCCCAGTTCGAGTTCGAATGGACGGCAACCGCCGGCGAGCACACGATCACCACCCGGGCCACCGATATCGAGGGCAACACCCAGCCCGATCGAGTTCCGTTGAGTATCCCCCCTTTGGCCGGTCACCTCGATTAGGAGGTAACCATGTCATTGATGGAAAGGGAGAGGCCGCCGGGCAGGGCCAGGCGGCGTTTCAGCAAGGAGTTCAAGGCTGACGCTGTGGCGTTGGTTTTGGACGGG
>JAJEIJ010000001.1:0-12515 GCA_022827725.1 Acidimicrobiia bacterium | reverse complement strand
GCCTTCGACACCATCTACGCCGAGGGCCAGCGCCGCTACGTGGAGTCACTGTCGGCCTACGCCCGGCAGTTCCTGGGCCAGATGGACAAGCCCGATGTGGACTTCATCGACGGCCTGTCGCCGGCCATCTCTATCGACCAGAAGAGCGCCTCCCGCAACCCTCGCTCCACGGTGGGGACCATCACCGAGGTGTACGACTACCTGCGGCTGCTGTTCGCCCGCATCGGCATCCCCCATGATCCCGAGACCGGTGAGCGCCTGGTGCGCCAGACCCCCCAGCAGATCGTGGATCGGGTGATGGAGATGGACGAGGGGGTTCGGTTCCAGGTGCTGGCCCCGGTGGTGCGGGGCCGCAAGGGCACCTACGACACGATGCTGGCCGAGCTGGCCTCCGACGGGTTTGCTCGGGCCATCGTGGACGGCGATCTGATCGAGCTGGACAACGGCATCGACGACTTGGACTTGGCCCGCTACGAGATGCACAGCATCTCGGTGGTGGTTGACCGGTTGGTGATGCGGGAGGGCATCGAGCGGCGGCTCACCGAGTCGATGGAGACCGCCCTGGGCCTGGCTGAGGGTGTGGCCGAGCTGATGGTCATGCCCAAGGATGCCGACTCCGACGAAGAGCCCCAGACCATCACGTTCTCCCAGCACCTGTCCCGGCCTTCTGACGGCAAGTCGTTCGAGGAGTTGGCCCCCCGCAACTTCTCCTTCAACTCGCCCTACGGGGCGTGTACGTCGTGCGATGGCCTGGGGTCGGTCTTCGAGGTGGATCCCCAGCTGGTGATTCCCGACCCCGACCTGAGCCTGGAAGACGGCGCCATCGCCCCGTGGGCCAAGGGCCACAACCAGTACTTCAAGCGCCTGGTGGAATCGGTGGCCGAAGATCGGGACATCCCCATGGACCAGCCGTGGGGAAGCCTGGATCGCCAGCACCACGATCTGCTGCTGTACGGCAAGGGCATCTCCGGCCAGCGCACCGAAGTCCGCTTCCGCAACCGCTATGGCCGGGTCCGCCGCTACAACGCCCGCTACGAAGGCGTGATCCCCTATCTCCAGCGCCGCCACAGCGAGTCGGACTCCGACGCGGTGCGGACCCAGATCGAGGGGTACATGCGGGAAGTGGCCTGCTCGACGTGCCAGGGTGCCCGGCTCAATCCGCTGGCGCTGGCGGTGACGGTGGACGGCCGCACCATCGACGAGGTGTGCGGGCTGTCGATACGGGACTCGGCGGCCGCCTTGGCCACGCTGGAGTTGTCTGAGCGCGACCAGGCCATCGCCGGACAGGTGCTCAAGGAGATCAATGCCCGACTCAAGTTCCTGCTCGACGTGGGGCTGGAGTATCTGACTCTGGGCCGCTCGGCGGGAACCCTGAGTGGGGGAGAGGCCCAGCGCATCCGGCTGGCGTCGCAGATCGGCAGCGGCCTCGTCGGCGTGCTCTACGTGCTGGACGAGCCCTCCATCGGCCTGCACCAGCGGGACAACCGCCGCCTCATCGACACCCTGGAGCGGATGCGGGATCTGGGCAACACCGTGCTGGTGGTGGAGCACGACGAGGAAACGGTGCGGGTGGCCGACCACGTGGTGGATATCGGCCCCGGCGCCGGCGAGCACGGGGGCACCGTGGTCCACTCCGGGACGGTGGCTGGCCTGATGAAGAACAAGGGGTCGCTCACCGGCCAGTACCTGTCGGGGAAGAAGTCGATCCCGATTCCCGAGCAGCGGCGGAATCCCGGCGACGACTGGCTCACCATCCGGGGCGCCCGGGAGCACAACCTGGCCGACATCGATATCGACATCCCGCTGGGCTGCTTCGTGACGGTGACCGGGGTGTCGGGCTCGGGCAAGTCCACCCTGGTCAACGACATCTTGTACCGGTCGCTGATGCAGCGCATCTACAAGTCGAAGATCCCGCCCGGCCTGCACAAGGGCATCGACGGCACCGAGGCCCTCGACAAGGTGATCAACATCGACCAGCAGCCCATCGGCCGCACCCCCCGGTCGAACCCGGCCACCTACACCAGCGTGTTCGACCACATCCGCAAGCTGTTCGCCCAGACCCCCGAGTCCCGGGTGCGGGGCTACATGCCAGGCCGGTTCTCCTTCAATGTGAAGGGCGGCCGGTGCGAGGCCTGCTCGGGCGACGGCACCATCAAAATCGAGATGCACTTTTTGCCCGACGTGTACGTGCCCTGCGAGGTGTGCAAAGGAGCCCGCTACAACCGCGACACCCTCGACATCGAGTTCAAAGGCAAGACCATCTCTGAAGTGCTCGAGATGTCGTGTGCCGACGCCCTGGAGTTCTTCGGCAACCAGCCCGCCATCACCCGCCACATGCAGACTCTGGTGGATGTTGGCCTGGGCTACATCCGCCTCGGCCAGCCCGCCCCCACCCTGTCGGGCGGTGAGGCCCAGCGGGTGAAGCTGGCCTCCGAACTGGCCAAGCGCCCCACCGGCCACACCATCTACATCCTCGACGAGCCCACCACCGGCCTGCACTTCGACGACGTCCGCAAACTGCTGGCCGTGCTCAGCCGCCTGGTGGACCAGGGCAACACCGTGCTGGTGATCGAGCACAACCTCGACGTGGTCAAAACCGCCGACTGGATCGTGGACCTCGGCCCCGAAGGCGGCGACAACGGCGGCACCGTCGTGGCCGAGGGCCCTCCCGAGCTGGTGGCCCGCTCCGACCACAGCTACACCGGCAAGTTCCTCCGCCCCGTGCTGGGCATCTGATCGCCCTACCGCCATCTGTGTCACCTAGCCCACGAGCAGGTTGCAAGCTGAGTCATTAGGCTCCGCCCATGGATCGGCGTGAGTTTTTGCGGGCCGCTGTTGTCGCTACCGGGGGCGCCGTCACCGTTCCCCTGGTCGGCAATGCAGTGGGTGCCCAACCCGGCTCCGGGCCCTACGGGGCTCTCGACGGCATAGAGCCTGATGAGAACGGCATCCTCTTGCCGCCCGGGTTCACGTCTCGAATAGTGGCGATGGCTGGTGAGCCGGTGGGGAATTCCGACTACCGGTGGCTTGTCTACCCCGACGGGGCCGCCGTGTTCGACGACGGCGAGGGCGGCTGGTACCACACGGTCAACAGCGAGGTGTTCCGACCCGGCTTCGCGGGAGTCTCGGCCATTCACTACGGCCCCGACGGCGAGATCCTCGATGCCTACCGGCTGCTAGGCGACAGCAACGCCAATTGCGGCGGCGGTCCAACCCCGTGGGGCACCTTCTTGTCCGGCGAGGAGGACTTCACCGGCTACGGAGTGATCTGGGAGTGCGACCCGACCGGCGCCAAGCCGTCGGTGTCCCATCCCGCGATGGGGATCTTCACCCACGAGGCAGCCGCGGTCGATCCCGACCGCCAGCAGGTGTACATGACCGAGGACCAGTTCGACGGGCTGTTCTACCGGTTCACCCCCACCAACTACCCGGATTTGAGCGAGGGCTTGCTGGAGGCCGCCCGCGTCGAGGACGACGGGAGCGTCACCTGGGTAGAAGTTCCCGACCCGTCGGCCGCCGAGACGCTTACCCGCCAGCAGTTGCCCGGAGAGGCGACGGCCTTCTTGGGCGGCGAGGGCATCTGGTATCACAACGACGTCGTGTTCTGGTCGACCAAGTTCGACAACATCATCCATGCGATCAATACCGCCGACCAGACCTACAGCCGGATCTACGAGGCCGACCCCGCCATGGTGTCGGAGGGAACCGCGATCCTCTCGGGGGTCGACAACCTCACCGTGGACGCGGGCACCGGCGACGTGTATGTGGCTGAAGACGGCGGCAACATGGAGATCGTCATCATCACGCCCGAGGGCGAGGTCGCCCCGTTCTTGCGCGTTCTGAACCAGGACGGGTCGGAGATCACCGGGCCGGTCTTCAATCCCCGGCGCGACCGCCTCTACTTCTCCAGCCAGCGCGGCCAAGCCCCCAACAATGCCGAAGACGTCCTCCCTGAATCTGAAATCACCGGGAACTTCACCGGCATCACCTACGAGGTAACCGGACCCTTCCGCGGCATCGTGCCCGATGAGCCCGAGCCGACCCCCACCGCAGCTCCAACCGTCGTCACAACCCCAACCCCCACGGCCACATCAACTACTGCTCCCACCCCGGCCCCCACAGCAGCGCCCACCCCGGCACCAACCCCGGCCTCCACAGCCGCACCAACCAGGGCAGCCACCCCCGCACCAACCGAAACCATCGCCGCCGCAGCTAGCACCGGCGGCAATGGCGGCGGAGGAGGCGGAAACACCGGAGTCTTCGTAGGCATAGGCGTAGCCGCCGCAGCCGTAGTAGCCGGCGCCCTAGTGGCGATCCGAAGAAGGCGCCCCGCCGAATAACCAGCCCCGACTCGCCGCGACAAGGTCAACCCTCGCAGCCAACATGGCGACACTTGTTGCCTATGCCGGAATCGGCCGGTGGCCTGTATCGGTGTACCTGTTGCGATAGTTGTCCTGGAGGTTCAGCCACAGTTCAGGGCCGGTTCCAAGTGCTCGTCCGATGTCGTTGGCAATCTCGGCGGTGATCTCTGTCCGATCTTCGAGTATCGCCAAGGTCGATTCGACAGACCTTCCCAAGGCCTCGGCAAACCTGGCCGCGCTCCAACCTCGTGCCTCTAACTCGTCCCTCAGGATTTCCCCTGGAGTGAAACTCGGCTCAATTTCGCCCATGTCCGGTTCCTCCCTCATCAGTGGTAGTCCGCGATCTCGATCAGAAGGACAATCCTACCGCTTCCCCCGTCGAGGAATATGGAGATGAGTCGCCACTGATCGTTGATACGGATGGAGTGCTGTCCCACAAAGCGCTATGTGTCCTTCTAGTCAATATCAATAATTATCATGTCCGCTCTGTCCGGCCCAAGCAATCGCTGTTCAAATTCGCAGCACCTACACTTGCCCGGCAGCATGACTACTCGTTGCAATTGCAGTCAGGCCACGATGTCTCAGGCCGCAAGCGGATGAACGCGTCGGCTGACTACCTCAACCCCGAGGCTCGGGCTCGGATTGAGATCGACCAGCAGTTGGTTGCGTGCGGATGGGTGGTGCAGGATTACCAGCATGCCGCGGTGGCTGCTGCCAGGGGAGTGGCAGTGCGGGAGGTTCCCACCGAGGCGGGCCCGGCCGACTACGTGCTGTATGTCGATTCGCGGGCGGCGGGGGTGATCGAGGCCAAGAAGGAAGACATCACGCTTACCGGGGTGGAGCCTCAGACCCGCAAGTACCAGGCCGCCTATCCCGAGCAACTGCCTGCCTTCCTCGTAGATGGCGCGCTGCCGTTCGGCTATGAGGCAACCGGCACGGTTACCCGCTTCACCTGCGGACTTGATCCGACCCCGACTTCTCGTCCCGTATTCGCCTTCCACCGCCCCGAGACGCTGGCCCGCTGGCGGGACAACTACAACGAATTCGACGGCAACGCCACTCTGCGCTCCGGCTTCAGCCAACTGCCCGATCTAGGCGCCGATCCGCCCGGGCTGTGGCCCGCGCAGGCCGAGGCCATCCGCAACCTGGAAGCGTCGTTCAAAGACAACCGCTCCCGGGCCTTAATCCAGATGGCCACCGGCTCCGGCAAGACATTCACCGCCGTCAATGCCAGCTACCGGCTGCTGCGCCACGCCCGAGCCAACCGCATCCTGTTCCTGGTCGACCGGGCCAACCTGGGCCGCCAGGCAGTCCGGGAGTTCGAGGGCTTCGAGGTACCCGGCGACCGGCGCAAGTTCACCGAGCTGTACAACGTCCGCCGCCTCACCTCTTCCCAGATGGATATGGCCAATGAAGCCGCCGCCAAAGTCCATATCAGCACCATCCAGCGCCTCTACTCCATCCTGCGGGGCGAGGAAATCGACGACGACCTCGACGAGCGGAGCGGCTTCGACACTGCTCCCGAACAGCCGATCGAGGTGGCCTACAACCCCAGAGTGCCGATTGAGTCGTACGACCTGATCATCATCGACGAGTGCCACCGCTCGATCTACGGCGTGTGGCGCCAAGTGCTGGAGTACTTCGACGCCTTCCTGGTCGGACTCACCGCCACGCCCGGCATCCAGACGATGGCTTTCTTCAACCAGAACATGGTGATGGAGTACGGCCACACCCAAGCAGTGGCCGACCGGGTGAACGTGGACTTCGACATATTCCGCATCCGCACTGAGGTCACCGAGACCGGCGGCACTGTCCCTGCTGGCTTCGTCACTGAGTTCCGTGACCGGGAGACCCGCAGCACCCGTCTCGAACAAGCCGACGCCGATATCCCCTACGACCCCGCCGAACTCGATCGCCGGGTAGTGGCTCCCGATCAGATTCGCACCATCGTGCGCAGATTCCGTGATTCCCTGCCCGAGATGTTCGAAGACCGGGAACGAGACGACGCCGGCCTCCTGGTCAACATCCCCAAAACCCTGATCTTTGCCAAAGACGACAGCCACGCCGACGACATCGTGCAGATCGTGCGAGAGGAGTTCGGCCTCGGCAACCAGGGAGCGGTGAAGATCACCTACCGCTCCGGTGAGTCAGGGGAGAGCGCCGAGCAACTGCTCCAGAAGTTCCGCACCGACTATCCCACCCGCATCGCAGTGACAGTGGACATGATCGCCACCGGCACCGACGTGAAGCCCATCGAGTGCGTGGTGTTCATGCGCATGGTGAGAAGCCGCAACTTCTTCGAGCAGATGAAGGGCCGGGGCGTGCGGGTGATCGACAGCGACCAGCTGCGCACCGTCACCCCCGACGCCCAGGCCAAGGACCGCTTCGTCATCGTGGACGCAGTAGGGGTGACCGAGGCCAACCTGCACGACACCGTCCCTCTGGAACGCCAGCGCCACGTTAGCTTCGACAAACTTCTCAACCAGATCGGCCTCGGCTCCAAAGACCCCGACGTGGTGTCATCGGTGGCATCCCGCCTAGCCCGCCTCAACCGCCGGATCACCGCAGAAGACCGGGCCGAGGTGGAGTCCGTAGCCGGAATCGAGTTGGACGAGCTTGTCCGCCAATTAACTGATTCCTTAGACCCCGACCGCCAGCACGAAGCAGCCACAACCGAGACCGGCACCGATGCCCCAACCCCCGATCAACTATCCGCTGCCGCCCAACGCCTGATCACCGAGGCAATCCAACCCCTAGCCGGCAACCCCGAACTCCGGGAAAAGCTGGTAGACATCCGCCGCAGCTACGAGCAAGTGATCGACAGCGCCTCTCGCGACCGGGTGATCTCCGGCGAGTTCTCCGTTGACGCCGCCGACCGCGCCCGCACCCAAGTGGACTCATGGAAGCAGTTCATCGAAGACCACAAGGACGAAATCACGGCATTAGAGGTCCTCTACCACCAACCCCACGGCCGCGGCCTCACCTACAACGACATCAAGGAGCTCGTCAACGCCATCGGCCGCCCACCCCACCGCTGGACCCCCGACATCCTCTGGCAAGCCTACGAAACCCTCGACAAATCCAAAGTCCGAGGCTCCGGCCACCGAGTAAGTACCGACCTCGTAAGCCTGGTTCGCTACGCCCTTGGTGAGGCCAACGAACTGGTGGCCTATCCCGACCTCGTAAACGAGCGTTTCAAGTTCTGGCTGAACCAACAGCAAACCGAAGGCACCAACTTCACCGACGACCAACTCGTTTATCTCGGCCTGGTCAAAGACCGCATTGCCTCTAGCCTCAGCATCAACCTTGCCGACCTCCAGTCCCCACCCTTTAGCGACCGCGGCGGCTTGGGGAAGGCCCGCCAACTCTTCGGAAACGACCTGAACACCCTGCTGGACGAGTTGACTGAGGCCCTAGCCGCATGAGTGGTGACCTGCCCTCTGGTTGGGAGTGGACCACAGTCGGTGTGGTCGCTGACACCCAGTTAGGTAAGACGTTGTCAACCAAGCCTGTGGATGGTGGACGACTGAAGCCTTACCTGCGCAACAAGAATGTTCAGTGGTTTCGCGTGGACGTGGATGACCTCAAAGAGACCTATTTTACCGGAGAGGAGGAATCGAAATACCAGCTTAGGCCCGGGGACCTCTTGGTTTGTGAAGGAGGTGAAGTCGGACGCTGCGCCATTTGGCAGCACCAGAAAGAAGACTTGCACTTCCAAAACGCACTTCACCGTGTCAGACCTCAAGAGGGTGTCTTGTCTGAGTGGCTCCAATTCTCATTGCGCTGGGCCGCTGACACAGGAAGGCTTGTTCCTCACACCTCGGGCGTAACCATCAGCCATTTGGTTCAAAGAGCTTTGAGGAAGGTAGAGATTCCGCTACCTCCAACCGATGAACAGGAGCGAATTGTCTCTGCCATCGAAGAACACTTCTCCCGTCTTGATGCCGTTGAAAGCGCCGTTGACGCTGCTCAGCAAAAGCTGGTGGCGTTTCGGCGTTCGTCGTTCGACCAACTTTTCGACGAGCCAGACTGGACATGGACCACGCTTGGAGAAATCGCCGAGGTCAAGGGCGGTGTCACCAAAGACTCGAAGAGTCAGGGAAACCCCGCATACATCGAGGTCCCCTATCTTCGAGTTGCCAATGTTCAACGGGGCTACCTCAATCTTGACGAGGTCACCACGATTCGTGTCAACCCCGAGAAGGCCGCAAGGCTCAAGCTCCAGTCTGGGGACATCCTCTTCAACGAGGGTGGTGATCGCGACAAGCTAGGTCGCGGCTGGGTGTGGGAGGGACAGATTGAGGACTGCATTCATCAGAATCATGTATTGCGGGCGCGCCTGACCTCCGAAGCCTTCGATCCATACTTCGTCTCGATGCACGGGAATTCATGGGGACAAAGGTGGTTTGAGGCTCACGGCAAGCAGACCACCAACCTCGCATCACTCAATCTCACGACCCTCAAGTCGTTTCCAGTACCGGCTCCGCCCTTGGACGAGCAGCGAGAAGTAGTCGCCCGCTTGAAGGAGATTATGGACTTGGAAGGCAGGCTGCGCAAGGAGCTGGACCAGGCAAAACGTCATTCAGGCTCCCTCCGGCGTTCAATCCTCGCAGATGCCTTCTCAGGTCGCCTCGTGCCCCAAGACCCCAACGACGAACCCGCCGCATCCCTGCTGGATCGAATCTCAGAGGCAAGGCTCGCCTGCTCTGCATAGCGGACCGTGGTCGTGTAGCGACCTTTCTTCTGTAGGACCGCAACAACCACCGCCAATCCGCTCACTCGCTCATCGGATGCGACCACTAACCCCTTGGGACTGATCATTTCGCGGCGGCCTCACTATGCTGTGGCGGTTTCCAGCAGCGAGGTACATGTGAACGAAGTTGGCAACCCCGGCGGGCTAAGTGACGCACTCACTGAGATCGTCTCTGATCACGATCAGCAGAAGCAGACGTTTGTTGACCCTGAGCGCTTGATCGGTGATGTGATCCAGGTTGACTACACAACGGCCGATTTCTTGCTGCACGACAGCGCCAAGCAGGCCGTTGATGGCGTGCAGCAGGGGTGTCTGCTCGTCGCGGTCAGGTTGGGCGCCGATGACGGCCCCGATCCCAGGGCACCCCGCCTGCTTCTTCGGGTGGTGTCAAGTACCCCGCTGCCGAATGACATGTCGATGCGCCAGGCCCGTTTTGACGCGGCCCAGCGGGTGGCAGACAGCACCGGGAACTGGGACGACAACGACGTGACAGACCTGTTCACTTTGAACCTGATGAGGTATTCCGGAGTGCGTTGCCGCATCCTCGGGACGTACCAGCCTCCGGAGGGCACAGATGCCCCGTGGCGGTTCAGCAGCGATGTGGACAACTTCTACAGCGGGCGGGGCCTGAAGGTGTACAAGCCCACCGGCGATGACTTAGAGCAGATCGTCAACAGCGCGAGCCGGGAGGGGGGCCAGCCCACCAAGATCGGCCACGTCCGCTACGC
This sequence comes from Acidimicrobiia bacterium, assembly GCA_022827725.1. Lineage (GTDB taxonomy): Bacteria > Actinomycetota > Acidimicrobiia > Acidimicrobiales > Bin134 > Poriferisocius. The sequence goes on along the minus strand of JAJEIJ010000001.1, from coordinate 2,673 downwards.
CACGGCGATACCCGCGGACACAGCCACAGTGAACATCGCTGCCGAGGACTTCGTTGCACAACGCACGGCCCTCTTTGGGATGACCCGCACCGGCAAGTCGAATACCGTCAAGATCGTCGCCCGGGCCGTGTTCGAGATGCGACGGCCGGAAGGCGGTACGCGGGTCGGACAGATCATCTTCGACCCCGACGGCGAGTACGCCAACGACAATCCTCAAGACCAGGGCTGCCTACGCAATGTGGGCAACCACGAGTGGGCAGATCCCAACGACGTGGTGACCTATGGGCTCCACCCCCATCCGTACGACCCGAATCGGAACATCACAAAGTTCAATTTCTACGGGGACCGCGAACCCGTCAACCCTCCGGACGGCTATGAGGCTGGCGACTCGCTGAGCAGTTTGACCCAAGGCAAACAGATACTGGACGACTACCTGTCGGGCGAGATCGCTGGGTACATCAAACCCTTTGTGAGCCAGGACATGGTGCCGCCGTCGAACCCCGCCGACCGTAGCGACTGGACGAGATACCGCAGGGCGCTGCTTGTCTACCGGGCGATTCTCGCCGCCGCCGGATATGCGTCCCCGAGCTATGCCCCGGACGCAACACGTCTCTTCAACAGGGATCTCAGAGAGGTCATGGGCCGAAGCGACGCCATGAGACATTTTGTTGACGAGTCCGGGGTGTCGCTCAACACTTGGTCGAGGGCAGCAGATTTTGCGGAAGCGTTCTCAGAGTTTGTGGACACCAGGGATTTCAAAGACTTTGACAGCGCCTACGAACATGAGCACGGCAAGAAGTGGTCCGACAGCCGGCTACTGGACCTCCTGAAGATATTTTCCAACACTCGCGGCCTGAATGTATTGATATCTGCCCGTGTTTGGCACGACCCGGCGGCAGGGGCCAACTACACAGACGAGATTGTGGAGCATCTCCAAGCTGGGCGATTAGTGATCGTTGACCAGTCCACCGGCGATCCGCAGATGAACGAGACGGCCGCTCGCGATGCGATGAGGGCCATATTCCGCGCCCAGCAGCGTGCATTTATTCATCCGGAGCCGGTAGGAGACACCGGGGAGTTCTCCAAAACCCCGGCTGTGATCGTCTACGTGGAAGAGGCTCACACCTTGCTGCCGCGTGACAGCAACGACATGTCGAGCATCTGGGTGAGATCCGCCAAAGAGGGGGCCAAGTTCAACATCGGTATCGTGTACTCGACCCAGGAGCCTTCCTCTGTGCATGCGAACATCCTGAAGAACACCGAGAACTGGTTCATCACCCACCTTAACAACACCGATGAGACTCGCCAGATCGCCAAGTTCAATGATTTTGCAGACTTCACGGACGGAATCATCAACGTCAACGAACCTGGTTATGTGAAGATGCGGACCCGATCCAGCCGGTTCACCGTGCCGGTGCAGATCGATGTCTTCGACGCACCGACCTCCGGGAGCGACTCCTAGAGTGCCTTACGACGGTGAGTATGCCACGGGACACACGCTGGCCCGACTGGTCGACAACCCGGCCGTGCGGGACTTCGACGGCGAAATCAGGAAGTCAACATCCACTACCGCCGAAGCCCTACCCGCCACCATCGAGCCGCGCCGCGGGTCGACAAGAGTGAAGCGCCTAATTGCCATTGACGGTTCGTCTGTGACATCCAGAGTCGAGAATGGACACCCAGGAGCAGAGGCTTCGCTGCTGAATATCGCCGCAGTCGTGATCGCGTTGGCCAGGTTGCGGGAACTGTCTCAAATGGGAAAGAGTGCCGCTGAGCCGATCCCGAGCCCTGCAGCCGTCAGAGAGCTCGAGAAGTGGAACACCCTCAGCGCTGTGCTGCCCGGATGCAACGTCATTGGCAAGTCCGTCGGCGCGGACACTCCCAAGAGGTTCTTCCGCCAAGTCGTGCACCGTGAGATCAGTGGAGCAACCCTCTCGGGTGACCACGAGACGCTGCTGGAAACGCTGCGAGCCATCACAAACGATCGGGCGGCCCCCATCCAGTGTCCCGGCGATTCCTGTGACCAGCATGTGACCCCGCAATCAGAGTTGACAAGCTGCGGAGCTTGCGGAGAGACGGTGTACCCGTCGGACTCGCTGCGCTGTCACGAGAGGTTCGAGGACTACGGCAGCAGCGAGCAGGCCTTCACGATGGTGAGAATCGTCGTGGAGCATCTCTCGATGGTCAACCTAATCCGCTGGTTCGAGAGGCACGATCGGTTCGACGTGCTTGACGGAATCGGATTCATCATGGACGGTCCGCTGGCCATCTTCGGCATGTCCGCGTGGCTAAAGAAACACATACAAGACGAACTAGCCCGGCTCCACAGGCTCTCCTTGCAAAAGGGCGGAGCAGGAGTGCTCCTGTTGGGAGTCGAGAAGCACGGGATGTTCATGGACCATCTCGAGGCGCTGGACTGGTCTGCAGGCCGCGGCGAGCGTGGCCGACTCCAGCCCGGCACGGTGATGGCTCCTGATGTTGGCTATATCCACCAGCACATCGCCCTGCGACCGCCGGATGCCAAGCCCTATGGGCAGGCGACCTACTACGGCCGACACTTGATGTATAAATCACGGAGCGGGCAGCACGCCGCTTTTACGCTGCCGATTGTCAACGAGCAAGGGGCCGATCCTGCATGTGTGGAGGAGGACGCCTACCCGCGCGATGGCGACG